>JAITOH010000022.1 GCA_031290055.1 Endomicrobium sp.
AATGTAAAGGCAGCAGGTCGGAGTTAGTCGATGGCTCCGTAAAAATCGACTAAAAAAATAAACAACAATGATAGTATGTCCCTTAGGCCTTGGATGGCCCATGAGGCAACGCTAATAGCTGCTTAGAGTGGCTCGTTTTCTTTAGACGCCTGCTATAAAGGCAAAAACGACAAGAGCAGGTTAGTTTTAGACTATGTATGTGTCCGTGTGGTTTAAAATGAAACAAAAACGGCACTATTTTATGACTTTATCCTTGTCTGGAGGATGGTTATAGAAAAACTATCCAGACTAAGCCTGTAGTTGGTCTTACTAAAACGCTTTCGGACGCGGGTTCAAGTCCCGCCACCTCCGCTTAATTTTTTGTGAATACTCTCAAAATCTGGTTGGTTTTAATTTTAATGGTGTTTTTAAGTATGTATAAAAATCCATTTAACGTTTTCTTGTTTATGCCACAACATAATTTTTGGTTACAAGCCTAAAAAGATAATTGAGACTTTGCATTCATATTTTTGTTAGTAGATTTGCAAGAGTTGTATAGGCCAATTTTTAATATATTTACTTCAACGTTTGCAACGGGATGTGTATATTTGCTAAATTAATCAAATCTTGTTTTGCTATAAGGTTTTAACTTCTGTAAAATTGCTGTGTTCATATAGAATTACACAAGTTTTTCTGTTTCATTGCTTTTAAAACGCTTAAAAATTTGTTTTATTTTGTTTATTTTTATTAGTATTAGTTTCTCTCATTTTTATTTCTACTTCATTTATAATCCAATCTGGTGTGGATGCCCCTGCGGTTAGTCCAATACTATTTACATTTAAAAGCCATCTTTCTTTTATATCATTAACAGTTTCGATGTGATATGCTTTTGTTTTATTAGAACAAATCTGTGCAAGTCTTGTTGTGTTGCCGGAGTTTTTACCGCCTATTATTATCATTAAATCAACTGTTTCTGCAAGTTTTTCAGCAGCTTTTTGCCTGTCAAGAGCCGCTTTACATATTGTATTAAAAATTTTCACTTTATAGTTTTTTTTTAAAATTTTCACAATATCGTTAAAATTTTTTGGAGTTTGAGTTGTTTGACTTACAATATTTAACTTTCCACTTTTTTTAAAGTTTTGAGCTTCGTTTGTGTTTTCAATAACAGTACAATTCCCATTGCCGTAAGATACAAGTGCAACAACCTCAGGATGAATTCTTTCTCCAACTACTACTATTATTTTTTTATTATAGTTTTCTATGTCAGTACTTAATTGCTTTACAATGTCTTGCGTTCTTTTTACGAATGGACATGTAGCGTCTATTACAACAATGTCTTTATTTTTTTCAAGCTGTTGATGAAGTTTAAATGGTATTCCATGAGTCCGTAAAATTACATATCCATCTTTTATTTTTTTTAGAGTATTTAAAATTTTTATACCTTTTTTTTCAAGTCTTTTAACTTCTTGCGGGTTGTGGATAATAGGACCTAAAGTATAAACCTTATGGTTTTTAGTAACAGTTTTTTCAGCTAAATCTATAGCTCTTCTAACTCCAAAACAAAAACCAGCTTTATCAGCTGTTTTAACTTCTAACATATTTATTTTCCTATTTTCACTTTAAGTAAATATGGATTTAATTTAACGCATAAAAGCTACATAATCTCTATTGCTTTTAAGACTTTTTGCGATAAGTTTATATAATCATTTTTTTTAAATTTTTTTGGGGGATATATAGGTTTCCCATATTTTATTTTTATTTGTTTAAACCGTAGCATAGTATTTGTATTTTCTATTTTTACTGGAATTAAAGGCACTTGTGCGTTACAAGCTACCATTCCGACCCCAGCTCTTGCTATTCCTATTTTGCCGTTCTTTGAACGTGTTCCCTCTGGAAACATTAAGAGCAATCGTCCTTTTTTTAAAATATAAAAAGCATGTTTTATAGCGAACATACCTAAAGTATCTCTTTTGACAGGAAAGGCATTTGTCTGTTTAATTATCCATCCAAAAATAGGAATATTAAATAGCTCTTTTTTTGCCATGAAGTATACAGGACGTTTTATAGTAGAACCGCTTAAAGGAGGGTCAAAAAAACTTATGTGATTTGGGGCAATTATTGCCCCACCTGATTTTGGAATATTCTCAACTCCAAAAACATGACATCTATAAAATAAACCAAATATTGTTTTAAATATTTGCTTACCTATTAGATATAAAGTTGATTCTTTTTCTTCTATTAGCATATATTCTAAATTTTTTTTGTTATAAAAGTTATAAAAACATCTCTTGAAATTATAAATTCTAAAAGCAGATTGTATAATATTTTTAAAAACTATTCTACAACAATATGACAGAATTGTTGTCCAAATCAATTTGAATTTGAATAATTATTTACTTTTATTTTCACTAAGGGTTATATTACTAATTGAAAATTTATTTATCTTTTTTTCATTAATATTATAATAGAATTTAAAATAAATATTGAAGTTCATATATGGTCATATTTTTGTTACATGTTTATATTTCATAGTGTGTAGTTTATTTTTAGTAGTTTTTACATGTTTATTAAGTGTAAATTATAGAAAGCATTCTTTCATAATCATTACGTCTATGTGAGAAAAATATTTTTTTTTCATGGAAAGTACAGTATTTTATGTCAAAAAATTTATTTACTCCAAAATTTTTAAATTTGTTGAAAACTATTTCAGATAGGTCTAGCTTATCACCGTTTAATTTAATATTAAATTGATCTCCCATTTCGAAATTTACCTCATAACAACACGAACGAATGTGTGGTCCTAGGTAGATTTTTATTTGGTCTAAGCTTATGTGTAATTTGTTTTTTAGTATATCAAGAGTGTTTTCTATTATTCCTTTGGCAATACCTCTCCAACCTGCGTGAATTGCAGCTTTAAATTCACAGTTTTTTGAAGAGATGAGAATTGGGACACAATCTGCAGTAAGAACTCCAAGAGCTATGTCTTTATTTGTAGTGATTAATCCATCGCAATTGTTAATGAAACAATTTTTATAAGAAGTATTGACTAACTGTACTTTACTACTGTGAATTTGACCAGCAAAGACTAATTTTGTTGAATCTAATTTTATGGATTCTAAAAAGGCATTTCTTATGTACTCGTTTTTCATATTACCAGCAATTTTAGTAGTAGTGAAATGATTGTACGGGAAATTGATTTCTGATAAAAATTGTTTCATTAGTTGTTGATTAGTTCTAAAAAATTAATAGGATAATTTAACCTGCCGCTTCATTTAAGAAATTTTGGTTTCCAATACATGTAGGCAGGTTTTAATGGATCCACTTCTTCAATCAAAATTAAATCCTTTTGCAAAAAAAAGTTAGATTCGAGCTTTTGGTTCACCATCGCAGCAGGTTTAAGTTCAATATTTTTATTAAAACCTGTAGCTATAATAGTAATTTTAATTTTATCATCAAGTCTTTTGTCTATTGTGTGTCCAAAAAAGATGTGTCCATCAATACCATAGTTTTTAATATCATTAAATATTTCTTGCAGTGTCAGAGCTGTGGCTTTGGAATTTGTTGTTATATTGACAAGTGCTCTTTCAGCTTTTGAGATATCATAGCTGTCAAGAAGAGGACTTGTCACAGCTTTTTTTACAGCTTCTTTAACATTAGAATTTGTGCTTTCACCTATACCTATTAAAGCAGTTCCTGAATTAATTAAAATATTTCTTACATCGGCAAAATCTCTGTTAATTTCACCAGGAACAGTTATAACATCAGTAATTGCTTGAATGCTTTGTCTTAAAACATCATCAATAATTTGGTAAAAAGCATCTAGAGCTACTCTCTCATTTATAACATTGAAAACCCTTTCATTTGGAATGATAATTAAAGCATCTGTACATTTTCTAAGATTTTTAATCCCATCTTCAGCTTGTGACATTCTTATTTTACCTTCATGCTCAAAAGGTTTTGTGACAACACCTACGGTAAGTATTCCTTCTTCTTTTGCAAGTTTCGCAATTACAGGAGCAGCACCAGTTCCTGTTCCTCCACCCATTCCAGATGTAACAAAAATCATATCTGCCCCAATTATTCGTCCTCTAATTTCTTCTGCATTTTCTTCTGCAGCACGTCTGCCAATCTCTGGATTTCCTCCAACTCCAAGTCCTTTTGTTATCTTTTCCCCAATTTGAATTATATCTGAGGCTGAAGATCTAATAAGTGCTTGAGTGTCTGTGTTAATAGCTACAAACTCGACATTGCCAACATTTGCAGCAATCATCCTGTTAACTGCATTACATCCACCTCCACCTACACCCATAATTTTAATCACTGCAGGTTGAACCGCATTCATTTCTTTTTTAGGCAGAACAATTCTTATACCCATTTTAAAAAGTTTCCTCAAACCAGTTTGATATTTTCGCTATTATACCACTTTTTGATGGTTTTTTTTGTGGATAATTTTTTAAGTTTGAAAAATTATGAACCAGTGCTCCCATGGCTGTAGCGTATGATGGGTTTAATAATATTTCACTAGGTCCTACAACCTTATTAGAGCTAGGTTCTCCTATTCTTACGGAGCAGTTAAAAGCCTTTTCAAATGCTTCGGCAAGTCCTGGAAGATTACTTCCACCACCTGTAAGAACTATTCCTCCAGATAGAAAATTACATCCATAACTATTTTTTTCCATAACCGCTTTTATTTCGTATAAAATTCTGTCGATCCTTGGCATAATTATACCGTCCACAAGCTCAATCCTATCACATTTTTTTGTATTTCTCCCATCTGCACATGTATATTCAAATTCTTCATTTTTAAAATCACTGTATATAAAAGCAGCTCCATGCATTTCCTTAATTTCTTTTGAAGTAGAATAAGTAGTTCTTAATTTATGCCCAATATCTCTTGTAATATAATCAGATCCGTTTAAAATTTCATCAGTATGTTTTAGGATTCCATCAATGTAACATACAAGACCAGTTGTAAGTCCTCCAAAGTCAATTAGAAGACAACTCAATTCCTTTTCTTCTTTTGAAATTAAAATTTCACTTGCAGCTAAATAACCGTAAACTTTGGATTCATAATTTGTCCCTATGGAACTCATAGCTTTCTTTATATTTCCTATATTACTGCTTGAAGCTATAAAAGCATGAACATCAACCTCAATATACGTGCCTTCCATACCAATTGGATTATGTATTCCATTTTGTTGGTTCAATATATATTCACGTGGAAAAATTTGCAGTACTTCTTGGTCTGGATCAATTCTCAGCTGTTTCCTTGCGCTTTCTAAAGCATTTTCTACAGTTTCATGAGTAATTTCCATGTTCGAGTAGTTTATATTTGCCACGCCTTTTGAGGTTTTTGAGTTGATAAAATTTCCGCGCATAGCAACAATTATATCTCCTATTTTTTTATTTATGATTTTTTCGATTTCCTCAAAGGCTTTTCCTATAGATAATGCTGCTTCTCGTATATCAAGTACAGCTCCTGC
>JAITOH010000039.1 GCA_031290055.1 Endomicrobium sp.
AATATCCTCTTTTTATGAGACCCAACCGGTTGGACCTAAACAAAGAAATTTTTATAATATTGTGGTTAGAGCTAAAACGGATCTTAGGCCTTGTAATTTACTTTTGCTAGTAAAACAAGCAGAGTACATATTGGGGCGCAGAAAAACGCTGCGATGGCATTCACGTGTTATTGATATAGATATTTTATTTTTTGGCCATGAAATTATAGAAGAAAGTGTTGACAGTTTTAAAGATTTATCTTTATCTACAGCATGTAAAAATTTTAATTTGAGTTCTATGGTCGATGGGGTGGGAAGTAGAAAAAAATTTTTTTTTCGAAGCTGTTCAACACTTTTGAGTAACAAAAGTAAGAGTTTTATTAAAGAGAATAGATGTGGTGGTGATATTGTAAATTTGATTATTCCACACAGAGAAATTCAAAATAGACTTTTTGTTTTAGTTCCTTTATGTGAAGTAAAAAATGATTTTATACATCCTGTTTTAAAACAAAAAATTAGAAGTGTTTTGCGCGAAAAATTATTGACACTTAAACATCAAAAGATTAGAATTATAAACATCTAAGGACAAGTGAATAATTTTAGTGTAAGGAAAACAATATGGAGTTTATTTTAGATGATCAGAAAAACGATTTCGATATTTTTAGATAAGAAACAACGTAAAGAAAAAATAACGATGCTTACATGTTACGATTATGTTACTGCAAAACTTATTTCTTCTCAAGGTATAGATGTTTTACTTGTGGGAGATTCTTTGGGAAATGTAAAACTTGGTTATGAAAATACTCTTTCGGTTACTGTTGATGATATGATATACCATACCAAATCTGTAAATAGGGGTAACGATGGTGCTCTGATTGTTACCGACATGCCGTTTATGTCTTACGAAATATGTGTTGAAGATTCTGTTAGAAATGCGGCAAAAATTGTTAAAGAAGGTGGGGCACAAGTTGTAAAAATTGAAGGTGGAGTTGAAATCGCAGATCGGATTAAAGCAATTTCTGATGCAAAAATTCCAGTTGTTGGACATTTGGGACTTACACCTCAGTCCATAAATAAGTTGGGTGGATTTAAGGTTCAAGGAAGAACAAAAAAAAGTTATGATAAATTAATTGCTGATGCTGAAAAATTAGAAGAAGCAGGGGTTTTTGCGATTGTTCTAGAGGCAATTCCTGAACAACTTGCAAAAGAAATTACGGAACGTCTAAATATTCCTACAATAGGTATAGGTGCGGGGCGCTATTGTGACGGCCAAGTTCTGGTTGTTGATGATTTGTTGGGAATGTTTACTGATTTTACTCCAAAATTTGTGAAAAGATATGCAAATTTAGGGGAAACAATAAAAACGGCAGTTAAAAATTACATAACCGAAGTAAAAGAAGGTAAATTTCCTCAGGAAAAGAATATATATAGATGAAAGTTATAAAAAACCCTTTGGAGATGCAGAAGACAGCTTTTAAGCATTTTAAAAATGGTGATGAAATAGGACTTATTCCTACGATGGGGGCTCTTCACTATGGCCATGTTTCTTTATTTAAAAAAGCTGTAAAAGGTAACGATATTACAATAGCATCAATTTTTGTAAATCCCACACAATTTGGTCCAAATGAAGATTACTTAAAGTATCCAAAACCTATACAAAAAGACCTAGAAATATGTAGAAAAAGTTGTATAGATTATGTTTTTATGCCATTGGCAAATAGCATGTTTCCGATGAGTCATAAGACCTATGTAGAAGTTAAAACTTTGCAGGATACTTTATGTGGTTCATTCAGGAAAAATCATTTTAGAGGAGTTGCAACTGTAGTTTTGAAGCTTTTTAACATATCTTGTGCTGACAGAGCTTATTTCGGAATAAAAGATTTTCAACAACTTAGAATCATAGAAAGAATGACAAAGGACCTAAATTTTAAGACTAAAATTATTTCATGTCCGATTGTCAGGGAAAGTAGTGGTCTTGCTATTTCAAGTAGAAATTCTTATCTAAATGACACCGAAAGGAAATTAAGTGCAAATATATATAAAATTTTAAAAGTAGCAGCCCAAGACTTTAAAAATAAAGATTTTAAGTCTATCAAAAAAAATACTTTTGATAGACTTAAAGAAATCCCAGTAAGTAAAGTTGATTATATTGAAATTTTAAATTTTGACGACCTGTCTCCAGCAGATGAAAATGCAAAAAAAGTAATTTTTGCGGTAGCATTGTGGATAGGTGGCACAAGGCTTATAGATAATATTTTTATGATTAAGCCTGGAAGATCTTAATTTTACCGTGATCTCAATGATAAGAAATGTTATAAGATCTGATTATTTAATAATAGGTAGTGGTATAGCAGGGCTTAGCTTAGCGCTGAAAGCGTCTAAGAATGGTACTGTTTCTTTGGCTACAAAAAAAAAAATATTTGATTCAGCTACTGAAAAAGCACAGGGCGGAATTGCGTGTGTTGTAGATAAGTCTGATTCTTTTGATGCGCACGTAAATGATACTATAATTTCTGGAGCTGGTCTTTGTAATGAAAAAATGGTTGAGAAACTTGTTGCTGAAGGGCCTGAAAGAGTCAGAGAACTTATAGAAATTGGTGTAGACTTTACAAGGAAAAGTTACTCTAGTTCTGGATTTGATCTTGCTCTCGAAGGTGGTCATAGTAAAAGAAGAATCCTTCATTGTGATGATATTACTGGAAATGAGATTGAAAGAGTTTTAATAGCAAATATATTAAAATATAAGAATATAAGTGTTTATGAGAATCATATTGCGATAGATTTAATTTTAGATGATGACAAAATTTGTAGGGGTGCATATTTTTTAGATAATATAAATGATTGCACAAAGATTTTTGAAGCGAAAATAACAGTTTTGGCTTGTGGTGGTGCTGGGAGAACATACCTTTACACTTCTAATCCGAGTATTGCTACAGGAGATGGAATGGCTATGGCCTACAGAGCTGGAGCAGATATTGCAAATATGGAGTTTGTTCAGTTTCATCCAACTTGTTTATATACTACAAATATGTCTGGATTTTTTCTAGTATCTGAAGCTGTGCGCGGGGAAGGTGCTATTTTAAGACTTAAAAATGGTGAACCTTTTATGGGTAAATATCATACTTATAAAGAGCTGGCTCCTCGTGACATAGTTGCAAGGGCACTATATAATGAGTTAAAAGTTAGAGATGAAAATTTTGTCTATTTAGATATAACTGCAAAAAATAAGGATTTTCTAAAAAAAAGGTTCCCAAACATTTACGCAAAGTGTCTTGAATGTGGTATAGATATGGCTAAAGATATGATTCCTGTTATTCCAGCTGCACACTTTTTTTGTGGTGGTGTTGCAGTAGATGAACATGGTAGGACAAGTATTACGAACCTTTATGCAGTAGGAGAAACAGCGTGTTCTGGAGTGCACGGAGCAAATAGGCTTGCTTCGAACTCTTTACTAGAAGGAATTGTATATGCTGAAAGAGTATATAAAAACTCATTGCAATTTTTGAAAAAAGAATATGAGAGATTTAGTGTTGATTTTGTTAGAAATAGTACCAATTCCCTAATAAACGAATTAGATATCTTTGGATATAAGAAACGAAAAGAAATACAAAAGTTAACTTGGAATTACCTTGGTATTTCCCGTTCAAATGAAAGACTTTTACAAGCGCAGAGAGAAATATTTTTTTTAAAGAGCGAAATAGAAGAATATTTTAAAAATTTACATTTTACAACGAGTGAAATTGAATTAAGAAATATGGTATTTGTAGCCGAAATGATTGTAAGGTGTGCGGTAGATAGAAAAGAAAGTAGAGGTCTCCATTTCAATACTGATTATCTTTTTACGTCTCTCGAAGCTAAAAACACAATTATAAATATAGAGCGAAAATTAATTACATAATGACTCAGAGAAAACAATATGAACGTAATAACAATTCGAGGTGCACGACAACACAATTTAAAAAATATAAATCTTGACATTCCTAAAAATAGATTAGTTGTAATTACTGGCTTATCCGGTTCAGGAAAATCTTCTCTAGCTTTTGATACAATTTACGCTGAAGGGCAAAGAAGATATGTTGAGTCTTTGTCAGCTTATGCTAGGCAATTTTTAGGTGTTATGGAAAAACCTGATGTAGATATCATTGAAGGTCTATCCCCAGCAATTTCCATAGAACAAAGAACTCCAATTCGTAATCCTCGTTCGACAGTAGGAACTGTTACTGAAGTTTATGATTTTCTAAGACTCTTATTTGCAAAAATAGGGGTTCCTCACTGTTATAAATGTGGTAGAATAATCCAGTCTCAATCAGCACAACAAATAATAGATGAAATTATGAAGATATCTGACGGAAATATGATTCATATTTTGTCGCCTCTTGTAAAGGGAAGAATTGGAACATATGAAGAGCTTTTTTTGCGTCTTAAAAAAAGAGGATATTCAAGAGTAAGGGTTGATAATAACATTTATTTTCTTGAAGAAAAAATAAAGTTGGACAGATATAAAAAGCACACAATAGACATAGTTGTAGACAGAGTAAAATTTGATAAAGGGATGCGTTCTAGAATTGCGAGTTCAATCGAAGTAGCTCTAAAAGAGTCAAAAGGAATGGCATCTGTAGTGGCAATAAAAGATGGCAAATATGATAATGAGACTACTTACAGTGAAAAATATGTCTGCCAAAAGTGTGGAGTGAGTTTTTCTGCTGAGATCGAACCAAAATTATTTTCTTTTAATTCGCCATTTGGAGCATGTTCTGGATGCGGCGGCCTTGGAAGTAAAATAGAAATTGACGAAAACTTGATTGTTCCTGATAAAAGTCGTTCTTTAAAACAATGTGCAATTGTTGCATGGTCAGAACCTATAACCACTAGGAATAGTAGGTGGAAAAATAGTTGGAGTGGCTATTATTGGGAACTTTTGGTTGCTGTTACAAAAAGAAATAGGATTTCTTTAAGTGCTCCTTGGCAAGAACTTGAAAAAAAGCAACGTGAAGTTTTACTTTATGGAGACAATGAATTTGAGGGTGTTATAGCAAACATGCAACGTAGATATAGCGAAACTGAATCCACTTTTGTAAGAGAAGAAATCTATACCAAATATATGAGTAAAAAAAATTGCCCTATCTGCAAAGGCCAAAGATTAAAAAAAGAGGCTTTATCAATTTTAATTAATGGCAAATCAATTTTTGACATAACAAAAATGTCTATTGAAAAATCACTTGATTTCTTCGACAAAGTTGATTTAAGTGATAAATGTAAAATTATAAGTAAATCAATTTTAAAAGAAATTAGTGGAAGGTTGCAGTTTTTGAATAATGTAGGCTTAGGATATTTAAGTTTAGAAAGAGAAAGTAGTACGCTTTCAGGCGGAGAAGCGCAGAGAATTCACTTGGCCACACAGATAGGATCTGGTCTTACTGGAATTTTGTATGTACTTGATGAACCTTCAATTGGCCTTCATCAGAGAGATAATCATAAACTTATTAAAACTCTCGTAAAACTTAGAGATTTAGGAAATACTTTGATTGTTGTTGAACATGACGAAGAGATAATGAGGGCAGCGGATATTATTATAGATTTAGGCCCAGGTGCAGGTATACGAGGAGGTTATGTAGTAGCGCAGGGGAATTCAAAAGAATTAGTTAATTTTAGAAATTCATTAACGGGCCAATATTTAAATGGTGAATTGAAAGTGCCTATTCCAAAAAAAAGAAAACAGTCTTTGGATAAATGGCTTGTTATTAAAGGTGCTCAGCAATTTAATTTAAAAAATATAGATGTAAATATTCCTCTTGGGCTCTTTGTTTGTATTACTGGAGTTTCTGGTAGCGGTAAATCTACTTTGGTACATGAAATAATATACAAAAATCTTACTCATAAGCTTTATGGGTCTAAAGAAAAACCAGGCAAGTTTAAAAGTATGGAAGGATTAGAAAATATAGATAAAATTGTAATTGTTGATCAATCTCCCATAGGCAGAACTCCAAGATCTAACCCAATAACTTATACGGGTGCTTTTTCGAAAATAAGGGACTTGTTTGCGCATGTCCCTGTAGCAAGAGTAATGGGATATAAATCCGGTAGATTTTCTTTTAATGTTAAAGGTGGGAGATGCGAAAATTGTCATGGTGATGGCACATTAAAAATTGAAATGCAGTTTTTATCGGATATTTATATAAGATGTGATATTTGTGATGGGAAGAGATTTAATAAAGAAACATTGAATGTGCGTTATAGAAATAAAAATATAGCTGAAATCTTAGATATGACTGTTGAAGATAGTGTTGTTTTTTTTGAGAATATTCCATCGCTTAAAAAAATTTTATCAACCCTTGAAGCCATAGGATTAGGCTATATAAAAATAGGACAACAAGCTACGACTCTTTCAGGTGGAGAAGCGCAAAGAGTGAAGCTTGCAACTGAACTTTCAAAAAAAGCTACTGGAAGAACAATGTACATTCTTGATGAGCCTACCACAGGATTACACTTTAAAGATGTCGATAAATTACTTAAAGTACTACAAAAGCTTTCTTGTGCTGGAAATACTATTCTTGTTATAGAGCATAATCTTGATATTATTAAGACTGCTGATTGGCTTATTGATTTAGGCCCAGAAGGTGGTGATAAAGGTGGCA
>JAITOH010000098.1 GCA_031290055.1 Endomicrobium sp.
TACAGGTTGGCATATCGATGTAAAATCAGAAAGTCAAAGAAAACATGAAAATAATGAAAAAATCGAAAAACAAACGGAAGTTCTTGAAAAGCTTGAAGGTCTTACTGAAAAAACTATAGACTCACTTGTAAAAGCTGGATTTACAAATATAGAAAAGCTAACATTATTATCAATCGATGATCTCACTACATTGCCTGGTATAGGGCCAAAAATTGCAGGAAAAATTATTAAAGCTGCGAAAAAAGTATTTGAAAGTGAGCAGGGGTGTAAAAATTATGGCATTTAAAAAAAGTGGTAAAGTAGAGAATCCCGAGAAAAAAAAATTAAAAAAGAAATCTGTTTCTACAGAAAAATCTAAGAAGATTTTGTCAAAAAAAAAAATAATGAAAAATGCTATTGCTAAAAGTACGGCTAAAGTTGAATTTGTGCGTAGAAAAACAAAATCTAAAGTTAAAATAGAAACAGTTAAAAAAAAGTCGAATCAATTTCTTGAAAAGAAAAGTGTTGAAAAAAATATTCCAGAAAAAAAAAAGAACCAAATAAAGCAAG
Source organism: Endomicrobium sp. (assembly GCA_031290055.1). Lineage (GTDB taxonomy): Bacteria > Elusimicrobiota > Endomicrobiia > Endomicrobiales > Endomicrobiaceae > Endomicrobiellum. The sequence goes on from JAITOH010000098.1 coordinate 550, forward strand.
AAGAAAGTGACATAAAAAAGTATGATTTCAAATTTATCAAAAATCAAGAAACAGTAAAGAAAAAAGATGTAGAATTAAAAAAACAAAAAACTGATACCACAGTTGCTATGTTTTGTGATGCAGTTTGTAAACAATCCAACAAGACTTTAAGAAAGAGAATTGAACAAAAACAGTCTTCTCCAAAACCTAAAGAATCGAAAATAAGTTTGAAACCAGAACAATTATCTGGGGCAGAGGTTGTTAAAAATTCTTGTGTAAAAATAATTTTTATAAATGATCTAATAACAGCAAAAGAACTTGCTGATAAAATGAAACTCAGCCCAGTACACGTTTTAAAAAAACTTCTTTCTATTGGTAGTCCTGCTACTATAAATCAGAAACTTGATATTGATACAGCTATTATTTTGGCTAGTGAGTTTGGTTATGAAGCTAAGATATCATCTAGTTATTCAAAAGAGAAAGTAGGCGGCATAAAAGAAGATGTTTTAGAATTAAAGTTGAGGCCGCCAGTTGTTACAATTATGGGACACGTTGATCATGGCAAGACTTCTATTCTTGATGCAATAAGAAGTAGCAATGTTGTTGCTAGTGAGTATGGTGGAATTACGCAGCACATTAGTGCGTATAAATTTAAAACGCTAAAAGGGGAGAATATTACTTTTTTGGATACCCCAGGACACGAGGCTTTTATGGCCATGCGTTCTAGAGGTGTACAAGTTACTGATATAGTAGTTCTTGTTGTTTCTGCGATTGATGGGGTTATGCCACAGGCTGTTGAAGTTATAGATCACGTCAGAGCACTACATGTCCCCATAATAGTTGCAGTAAATAAAGTAGATCTACCAGCTTCAGATCCGCAAAAAATAAGACAAGAATTAAATGCTTATGGTATAATTCCCGAAGAGTGGGGTGGGGATACCATAATGATTGATGTTTCTGCAAAACAAAAAATTAATATTGAGTTGCTGATTGAAATGATTTTGCTTAAAGCTGAAATGATGGAACTCAGAGTGGATTACAATAAAAAAGCTGAAGGAGTAGTTATTGAGGCAAGGCTTGATTCGCGTAAGGGGCCTATCGCAACACTTTTAGTTCAGAGCGGGACTTTAAGGATTGGTGATAATTTAGTTATAGGTACAACTTACGGCAAAGTACGAGCTATGATTGATGAGCATGGCAAAAGATTGAGTGAGGTTTTTCCAAGTACTCCAGTTGAAGTTCTGGGAATAAGTGAACCGCCACAAACTGGGGATAAATTTTTTACAGTTAATCACGAATCACATGCTAGAGAAATCGCTCAAGCCAGGAAGGAAGATTTTAAAGAAATTTCTTTAAAATCTAAACATCATTTATCCCTTGCAGATATAAATTCTGGTAGGTCAAAAGATTTAAGGATAATATTAAAAACTGATGTCCAAGGGTCTTTGGGAGCAGTAAATGATGCTTTAGAAAGACTTTCGACTTTTGAAATAAATTTAAAAATAATCCACAAAGGTGCTGGTTCAATTACGGAATCTGATATTGCTCTAGCCGTTGTTTCAAATGCTTTAGTTGTTGGCTTTAATATACGTCCGGATGCCGTAGTTGAAAAGTTGGCAGAAGTTAAGGGCGTGAGCATAAATATTTATAGAGTGATTTATGATTTAGTTGCAGATGTTAGAGCTGCAATGGAAGGTTTACTTGACCCTGATTTAAAAGAAATAATACTTGGTAAAGCTGTTGTGAAACAAGTATTTAAACTGTCAACTTACGGAACTATTTCAGGATGTTCGGTTGTTTTTGGGAAAATAAAGAAAGGCGCTAAAATAAGACTTTTGAGAGATAATATAATTGTTTTCGATGGAAATATTTCTTCATTGAAGAGATTCAAAGACGATGCTAAAGAAGTTGAAAAAGGCTATGAATGTGGGATTGGTCTTGAAAATTTTTCCGATATAAAAATAGGTGACATAGTGGAAAATTTTACTACTGAAAAAATTTCAAGAAAACTGGATGATTGATAGCTGATATATTCACAATAAAAATGCTAGTTGTAAAGTTACAAATGTTAGAGGATTTTTATGGCATTATCATATAAAAGGTCAGTTAGGGTTGGAGAGATTATACAACAAGCGGTATCTAAAATTGTAAGGGATATGACAGAATGTTTAGATCTAGGGTTTGTTACAATTATGCATGTTAAACTTACGGATGATTTACTAAGCTGTAGGATTTATTATTCTATGCTTGGTTCAGATAAAGATAAAAAAAAAATCTATGAAATTTTAATGAAAAACACGAAAAAAGTGCGACATCAGCTGGCTTTATACTTGAATTTAAGACGTACTCCAGCAATAAATTTTGTTTATGATAATACTACTGAAAATGCTACAAGGATATTTGATTTATTAAAGAAAATAGAAGAAGAAAAGTAAAATAATTCCTTAAATCAACTTATTTTGATTTTTTTAACTTATTGATTTTTAGATAATTTGGAGATGTTTTTTAAAAGTTTTATTACTTTGAAGGAATATTGTAATATCGATGAATGTGGATAAATCTAGTATTAAAAAAATTTATGAAATTTCAGAAATAATTAGGCATTCGAAAACGTTTTTCATTGCCGGGCATGTAAATCCTGATGGTGACAGTCTAGGGTCTGGTTTAGCTCTTACATCTGTCTTAAACAGGCTTGGTAAGAGGGCATATATCTATTGCACTGACGAAATACCATTTTTTTTAAGATTTCTTAAAGGTTCAGATAAAATAAAAAAGAATGTAAAAAGTACTGACATATTTGATTGTGCAATAATTTTAGAGTCAATGGATTTTTCTAGGATGGGAAATATAATTGCTCATAATCAAGCAAAAAAAATAATAAACATAGATCATCATTTAACCTACACTAATTTTGGAAGTATAAATTATATTGCTTCTTATTCTGCGTCTACCGCTGAACTTGTACTGAATATTTTAGAGTATATGAAAGTTGAGCTTACTAAAAGCGAGGCAACGAGCCTTTATACTGGGATATTGACTGACACAGGGTGTTTCCAGCAAATAAATACTACTTCTAGCTCACATATTGCTTGTGCAAAACTTATAAGGTGTGGAATAAATGTTAATGAAATTTATAAAAAAATCTATGAAAATGATTCTATTAATGCTTTAAAATTGAAAGGTCTAGCTCTATGTAAGATAAAAACACTTTTTGATAATAAATTTTCTTATATAGTTTTGACAAAAGATATGTTTAAAAAAAGTAATGCTGGAGAAAATGATGCTGAAGGTATAGTTAATTATAGTTTAAAGATAAGGGGTGTAAAAGTTGGTTGCTTGTTTAAGGAAATAGATAAAAAAACTACAAAAATAAGTTGTCGTTCTGTAGAAAACTTTGATTTATTAGAAGTTGTGAAAATGTTTGGTGGTGGAGGTCATAGAAATGCTGCTGGATGTACTATTAGAGCAGGATTAAGTGCTTCAATTAAATTGATAATTAATGTTTTAAGAGAAAAAATTTAATGTCCAAGAATTATAATGATGTTTCTGGATTACTGCTTTTGGACAAGCCATTAAATATTACTTCATTTAAAGTTACTCATAGAATAAAAAAAATCTTAAATGTTGAAAAAACAGGACATTGTGGTACTTTAGATCCCCTAGCTACAGGACTTTTACTCATTTTGGTAGGTAAGGCCACGAAACTTCAGTATAAATTTATGAAAGAAGATAAAGTATATGTGAGTTCTTTTCTTCTTGGTGTAGTAACTGACACAGGTGATTTAGGTGGGAAAATAATTTTTAAAAAAAATATTTCAAGTATAAATTTTGAAAATGTAAAAAAAGCGATTAGACTATTTAAAGGAGAGATTTTTCAAATTCCTCCCATGTATTCAGCATTAAAAAATAAAGGTATAAAGTTATATGAACTTGCAAGACAAGGTATTGAAATTGAAAGAAGTCCTAGAAAAGTTGTGATAAAAAATTTTGATTTGCTGTCTTATGGTGGGAATGTTGCAAGGGTAAGGATAGAATGTTCAACTGGAACTTATATAAGAAGTTTAGCGCGAAATTTGGGGGATGTCCTAGGTTGTGGTGCAACGGTTAAAACTTTAAGAAGAGAAAAAATTGGAGTGTTTAACATTAAAGATGCTTTAAAATTTGAATACGCAGAAGATGTTGAGGCAGTAAAAAGTAGATTTATAAATTATGAAAAGCTTTTAGAATGGCTAAAAAATCAGTGATAACCATTGGAACTTTTGATGGAGTACATAGAGGCCACAGACTTCTTATAACTAGAACTTTGTCTGTAGCAAAAAAACACGATTTAAAGAGTGTGATATTTGTTCTTGAGAAGCCTGTTAGAAATGTAAGTGGTTTGCTTACAACATGTGAAGAAAAAATAGAAGAAATTAAACTTTTAGGTGTAGATGAAATTATAGTAATAAAAGTCCCATCAAAAATTCTTTCCTATTGTCCGGATGAATTTTTTAATGAATTTTTGCGTAATACGTGTAGTGTATTTGGGATAATATGCGGTTCCGATTTTACCTTTGGTAAAAATAGGGAAGGTGATATTGAATGGCTAAATAGAAGAGCTATAGAGAAAAATATAAAAGTAGAGGTTGTTAAACCTTTAAAATTTGCTTTAAAACAAATTTCATCATCTGATATAAGAATATTAGTTGAAAAAGGCGATTTAAAGAATTTTAATCTTATGCTTGGTAGAAGTTATTCCTTTGTTGGAATTCCATTTAAAGAAATAGGACTTGGTAGAAAAATTGGATTCCCAACTGTTAATCTCAATGTAGACTTATATAAACTCCTTCCTCAAGGAGTTTATATAAGTCTTATAACGCAAGGTGGGGAAATTTACCCTTCGTTAACAAATATAGGAACTCGTGTAACTTTTAACAGGGGGAATTTTATTGTTCCTGAAACACATATTTTTGACTTTTGCAAAATCTGGAAAAAATCAAAGACTAAAGTTACATTGCTTAAAAAAGTAAGAAATGAAATAAAATTTATAAATGCTAAAGCGCTTAAGGTGCAAATTTCAAAAGATATATCAATTGCATTAAGTTTTTTTAAAAAATGAACTCGAAGTAAATGGTTGGGGTGTGTTGACGGTAATATAATTCTGTATTTTCAGTTTAATCAGTTGTTATGAAAATTGTGATTTATTTATTGCCACTTGTTTATTAGTTAAATGTGAGAAATATTTTAATAATTCGTGTTTCTAAAAGCTTTATCTTTGAGTTTGCTAATTTAAAATGTTTAGGTTATTTTATGCATAAGTAAAGCAATTTAAGCAAAGAACCTATGCGTTTCTGTTGTTTTTAAAATTTTGCCAGTTTAGTTTTAAATTAAGTGTAGTTCATAATTTACAAACATTTATGATTGAATTTGTTATTTGATTGAGATAGAATATTTCTTTATTGGACATTGTGTGTGGTATAAAACACTTATTATGTACTGAAAAGATGTTTACGTATGTCGTCTGTAATGACGCATTAATATAGTGGATATTTTATAATGAACGAATAAAATAATAAGTCTACAAGTCTTTGAATTTTTTCTTTTATATGATTTTGGTTTTATAAGAGACGTTTCAAAAATAAATTTTGGTAATAGTATATTAAGTCGGTTATAGTTTCGTCGAAAATAAAAATCTTGGTCAATACGCAAAAAAACATAATTTTTGTACATCTAAAAATCAAATTTATTTGTATTTTTTTATAAAATATGTTACAATCCCTGGGTGTTGTGGTTATGGAGAATATGGTGTCAAAAAGTTGTGTTTTTTGTAGGATATCTAAGGGTAGTGTTTTTGTCAAAAAAGTTTATGAAGATGATAAGGTTTTTGCCTTTAGAGATATAAATCCACAGGCACCAATTCATGTGGTTATCATTTCTAAAAGACATATAAGTGGTTT
>JAITOH010000007.1 GCA_031290055.1 Endomicrobium sp.
AAATGATATAAGGATTTCAAAAAATGACCATTATACCAGCAATTTACATAAGACATGGAAATTCAGTTAAATTAAAACAAGGTAAGATTAGTACAGAAACAATTTATTCTACTGATCCAGTTTTTATTGCAAAGCTTTGGAGAGCAAAAGGTGCAAAGTGCATACATGTTGTTGATTTAGATGGTGCTTTTAGTGGGATAAATATAAATAGAGAAATCATCAAGAACATATGCACTTCTGTTGATATACCAGTTGAAGTAGGTGGTGGTATAAGAGATATGGTAAAGATAAAAGAAGTATTTAGTCTTGGTGCGAGTTACGTAATCTTAGGTACAGTAGCAATTTATCAACCTGAGATTGTGAAAAAATCAATAGAAAAATATGGTTCTAAAAAAATTATAGTTGCTGTTGACGCAAAAGATGGAAAAGTTGCAGTAGACGCTTGGAAAGATGTGACTTTTGTTGGAGTTTTGGAACTTGTAAATAAACTTAAGGAAATGGGTATCCAAAAAATTTTACATACGGATATATCCAGAGATGGAATGCTTGCTGGGCCTAATTTTGTAGAGGTTGAAAAATTACTTGAAAGTGGCTTGGATTTAATAGTTTCTGGTGGCATTAAGACAATTGATGATCTAATAAAACTCAAGAAATATAAAAAAAATAAAGTCACCGCTGCCATTATAGGCAGTGCTTTGTATACTGATGGCTTTAAACTAGAAGAAGTAATAAAAACCTTGGAAGAGTTAGAATTAAATAATTATTAGGCATCAAACTCCCATTTAACTTAATATAATTATTATAAGCAAAATATATTTGGTGTGGTATTAAAGTACCTTAAGATTTTTTTTGATTTTGCTGGTGCTCTTTAGAAATATGGGAACAGTACAAATAATGATTAGATGATGTGAGTATAAATAAAAGTTTTTCTTAGTTGTTTAATTTTATGATGTTAAAGACCTTAGTTCTATTTTATAAAAGCATGACGGTAAAATGATAATTGAAATGGTGTGTGTCTGTGGGCTTTAGGTGTTATGTATGTAAGTTGTACTCTTGAATAATGGGTTGTGAGTAAATAAGAAGTTGGGATTCTGTGTAGTTAGGTAATATTATGGTTTGTTTTAGTTAGAGGTTTTTATTACTTTAAAAGAAACGTAAGTAAAAAATTATAGAATGTATGAAGAATACTGGTTTGTAGTATAATAGTCAAGTGAAATAGTAAAAGTCTCTTTGTGGATGGGTTGTGTGCATCAAAGTTAGATCTTGATTATGAAAAAACCTTGTTTTTAATTCGGTTGTCATCGGTACGTTACTTGTGATTGCACTTATGGTGTGGTTGCATGAGAAACTATTAAATAGATATCTTAAAAATTAAAAGTTATGTGCTTGTTGCTATGGGAGTTGTATTTTTTCTTGATTTATGGTAAGTCGAATTATTTTCATAGAGTGAGAAGATTTTTATTATGGTCATTATTCTAAATGATATAGCATTAAAAAAAGATTATAGTGATGTGTGGTGGTTTTGCCTGCCTCATGTCGGTTTGTTTTATTGTTAAGATAGCTTATATTAAATCCTTTTTAATATAAGCTCAGTAGTAATTTGTGATACACCTGGGGAGATTGTATCGAAATTATGAAAAGTTGAAAAAAAGTGAATGGTATAGAATATAAAAACCACATATGTATAATTTAGGTTCATGGTCATATCTAAAGTTATAGATTTTTCACCTGGGCACCTAAAAATTTTCACCGAAATAGTATCAAGTATGAGATCAATGGAGGTTTGTTGAAAAATAGAGAACATATGAAAATTTTAAAAATTGCAAAGGAAATCCTTGAAATAGAATCTCAGGCTATAATGAATCAAATAAAACATTTGGATTCAAATTTCTGTAAAGCTGTTTCTTTGGTTAAGGATTGTAAGGGGCATGTTGTTATTATGGGTTTAGGTAAATCTGGATTAATTGGCAGAAAAATTTCTGCAACTATGTCTTCTATCGGTATTCCATCTATTTTTTTGCACTCAGTTGATGGACTACATGGTGACATAGGTGCTCTTATGAAAAATGATATTGCAATTGCATTTTCATATTCTGGCGGAACAGCTGAAATAGAAAAAAATCTTTTAATTTTAAGAAAGATGAACATTAAAGTCATTGCTATGAGTGGTAGACCCAAAGCCCAAGTATGGCAAAATTGCGATTGCATCGTTGATTGTAGTATTGAAAAGGAAGCATGTCCATATGATCTTGCTCCGACTTCATCTACAAGTGCAATGCTTGCAATGGGGGATGCTTTGGCTATTACAGTTTCAATCTTGAAGGATTTTACGAAAGAAAATTTAGCTTTGTTTCACCCTTTAGGTGTGCTAGGTAAAAGACTTAGTATGAATGTAGGAGATATTATAAAAAAGGGAGTCCCGAATCCTATTGTAAAACAAACATCAACAATTGAAGATGCCATTTTTGTTATGACAAGCACGAGACTTGGCGCGACAAGTGTTGTTGACGATGAAGGCATAATTGTAGGGTTTTTTACAGATGGTGATTTGCGTAGATATATTCAAAATAATAATTATAAAATTTTAAATGGTAGTATGGTATCTTTTATGACAAGAAATCCTAAAGTCATAACGCCAGATGTCCTTGCTGTAGAAGCAGCAAAGATTTTAAATAAGTACAATATAGATAATATTCCAGTTGTTGATATGCATAAAAAACCTTTGGGGGTTTTAGATCAAGGGGATTTGCTAGCTGAAGGAATTATTTAAAGATAAATTTTTTGGAGGTTTTATATAGGAATGGGAGTAAAAATGGAACCAGCATCTAAAAATAGCTTTAAAAAAAGAACGTTTTCTGAAAATGTTTGGACAAAGTGCCAGAAATGCGACCAAGTTTTTCTGCAAAAAGATTTTAAAGAAAATCTTATGGTGTGCCCTAAGTGTAGTTATTACACAAGGCTTAGTGCTAGAAGGAGACTTGAATTTACCGTAGATAAAGGAAGTTTTAAGGAGATGGATATAAATCGGCTTAAATCCGTTAATTTCTTAAATTTTTCTGGATATTCAGATAAAATTGGCGATTCTGTGAGTGATGCTGTTGTTACTGGAGTGGCAAAAATCAATGGGTATAATGTTGTAATCGCTGTTATGGACTTTGAGTTTATGGGTGGTAGTATGGGTTCTGTTGTTGGTGAAAAAATAGTAAGAGCTATAGAAAGAGCTATAAAGAAAAAATATCATTTAATTATTGTTTCTTCTTCTGGAGGGGCGAGAATGCAAGAAGGTATAACATCTCTTATGCAAATGGGAAAAACAAGTGCTGCTCTTGCAAAACTCGCAAATAAAGGACTTGCCTATATTTCTATTTTAGCAGATCCTACAACTGGAGGTGTTGCTGCGAGTTTTGCAATGCTTGGTGATATAAATATTGCAGAGCCCAAAGCTTTGATAGGTTTTGCTGGACCTAGAGTTATTGAACAAACAATAGGACAACAACTACCAAATGGATTTCAGTTGTCTGAGTTTTTAGAGAGACATGGAATGGTTGACATTATCGTAGAAAGGAAAGATATGAAAACTATTTTGACTAAAGTATTAAATTTCTTTTATAGCAAATGATGATTTTAAAAAGCTTGAAAGAATATGAGAGCATGACTATTGGACTTTCAAGAATAAAGAAACTACTTGAAAGTTTAGGTAATCCGCAAAAAAAATTGGAAACGGTTCATATAGCAGGTACTAACGGAAAGGGATCTTCCGCAACTTTTATATCTGAGGTTTTAAAGGCAGGCGGATATAAAACAGCTTTGTACACTTCTCCTCATTTAATTGAAGTAAATGAAAGAATTAAAATTAATGGAGAAAGTATATCTTCAGAAATTTTGGAATTCTTGTCAAAAAGACATTTAAAAAAAGCGCTAGAGTTTGGGCTCTCGTATTTTGAATATTTGACTGCTTTAGCTTTTATATATTTTTATGAACAAAAAGTTGATATTTCTATAATTGAAACAGGACTTGGTGGAAGATTTGATGCAACAAATATTGTTGAAAAACCCTTAGTTTGTGTTATAGCATCAATTGCTTTGGAGCATCAGGAAATATTAGGTAGTACAATTGAAAAAATAGCTTTTGAAAAAGCAGGTATAATAAAGGGAAATACTCATGTTATTTGTGGAGAAATGCCCAGAAAAGCACTATCTGTGATAAAAGCTAAAACAAACCCGTATGTGTATGGGATTGATTTTAAATCTGTATACGATAAGGTTGATGTTGTAACATATAGCCAAAAATTTAATTATATAGACAAAAAAATAAAATTTCATGGTGTTGAAATACCTCTTTTAGGCAAACATCAATCTAAAAATGCATCAGTTGCTATTTTTGTTGCTAGGATTTTAAATAATTTAGGCTATTGCTTGGATGAGGCTCATATAAGAGCTGGGCTAAAAAGTGTTGTTTTCCAAGGCCGATTTGATATAAGAGAAGTTAATATAAGAAGTAAAAAAATAAAATTAATTATAGATGGTGCACATAATGTCCAAGGTATAAATGTATTTTTAAAAACATTTAAACAATTGGGGTTTGCTAGCAATAAAAAAATTTTTGTTTTTGCAGTGATGAAAGAAAAAAAATATAACGTTATGATAAAAAAGATTGTTCCTTTTGCAAAAATGGTAATTTTGCCGTATGTAAGTAATAACAGAGCTATTGTTCCTATGATTTTAAAACAAAAATTTTTAAAGTACATTGATCAAAATAAAATTTATATAGCAGATTCAGTAAAAAGTACTTTTAATATAATAGACAATAACGAGACAGTGGTATTTCTTGGTTCTCTTTACCTTGTAGGTGAGGTTTTGAAATATATAAGTAACAAAAATGAATAGAGTTTAAAGCAGTATATAATAAACATGGACAATGAAAAAACATTTGCTATTTTCCCGCTGCGTTTATGTTGTTTTATTTCTGATAATTTTATCAAAGTTAAGTCTCTTTGCTCATGAGATTGACATAAGTGCAGATAATGTTGAATATAGTGAAGAATCTGGAAAACTTGTCGCAAGAGGCAATGTAGTTCTTACTTGGCAAGGGAAAAAAATGCGTTCCGATTATATAAATTTTGTTATAGATAAAAACATTAATTTTGAAGAATCTGGAAATATAATTTATGCTGATAGTGATGTGTATAACAAAAATAAAAAAAATGATAGTTCAAAGGAAATTTCCTCCCGACACTTCCCTTTGTTTATGCGTATAAAATATATGAAAAAACATGACAATGAAAGCATGTTGTACATGCTCAGGGATGTAGTGCTTTCAAATTGTGATTTAGATATTCCTCATACATATTTTAGAGCTAAACGTGGAGAGCTTATATTAAATAAAAGGATAACACTCTTTTCCCCACTTTTTTATATTGGGAAAATTCCAGTATTTTATCTTCCCTTCATTACAAAGTCTCTTAAGGGATGGAAGTCTCCTTTTTCTATTAAAATTCAACCCGGATGGACAGGAATAAGTGATAGTAGGCATGCAACTCTAAAAACGAAAATTTCATTTTCACTGAGTGAGTATTTAACGACTGGGTTAAGATACGATTACTTAGGAACTGAAAGAAGTGATTACATAGTAAGTTTAGATTACATACATGAAGATGAAAAGAACCAGAGTGTAAAAAAAGGCAATGCCTACGCTTATATTTTATATGATATAAATAACAAAAATAAAAAGTGGATTGCCATATCTGATTATTTTCAGAAAAGCAACAAAAAATGGGCTATGAGATCTAGAATAAGATTAATGAATGACACCAAGTTTAATGAAAATTTCTATCGTGATAACTGGATGATGTTTAGGAATATAAAATCTTGGACAATGTCTAAAAATATAAAATCTTATATTTCCTTTTCTAGGTACTGGGAAAACATAAATTTAGAGATGTGTGTACAGAAATCTAGTGGTATTTATGAAGTGTTATGTTATACGTTGCCACGTATTAGTCTTATGTCTTACTATAAAAATATTTTTTTAGGTATGACTCGTAGTTTTGCCTTAACTTACATAAACGATTATAGAGAAAAAGATAGTAGACATGGAGGAAATTCTCCATGGAATAATACGAAACAATTGGGGTTTTATTACGAGCTTATAAAGCCTTTTAGATTAGGTGGGAGACTTACGTTTAAACCATCTTTAAAAGTAACAGAAACTTTTAAAACAATAGAAAATTTGTCAAATGAAAATAGTTCTAACAAATTAAGTGGTACTTTTATTACAAGTTTTAAAAGTTCTTTAAATTTAAGATTTAGAGTTGCAACTTATATGGATTGGAACTTACATTATTTAATGGTAACCCAAAAAAAATTAGATCCTAAAATTAACCTAGTTACTTTTTCTAACAATATGTATTTTGGTGATAAAATTCAAGTTAAAAATTGGGTTTCGTATAATTCCAAGACAAACAATGAAAGTTTTGAAAAATATAAAAATAGGTTCACTCCAGTTAATACTGAAATAATGTGGATTCCTGGACGTTATATTACTGCTTACATACAGCAATCGCAACTTTTGAATCCGATTAAATTTAAATCTTGTAAAGTTGATTTAATAATGAGACCTACTGAGAAGATTCATTTTAGTTTTGGTTCTTTTTATCAGAATTGTGATGATTTAAACATGTCTTACACCGATGACCATAAAATAAAAAATATTTTAGGAGTTTGGTGGTGGATTACACCTAAATGGGAGCTTTACTATAACGTGAAAACTACATCATGTGTTAATTTATCTCACAGAAAGATAGACGAATATGAATTTAAGCTCTTTAGAAATTTGCATTGTTATATTTTAGGAATAATATGGAAATTAAAAAATGGCGAAAGTGATATTTATTTTAAATTTGACATAAAAACAAATATGCCTATTAGTAAAACAAAAGAAATTAGTGATTGAGAAGATTTTTACGTAGTACATAATAAGGAGAGATGGCCGAGGTGGTTTAAGGCATCAGTCTCGAAAACTGGTATATAGTTATACTGTATCGAGGGTTCGAATCCCTCTCTCTCCGTTTTTACGCTTCATAAATAGTGTGTTATTAAATAATCAAAGTTTTGAAAGCACTTTTTAGACTTAAAGCCTTTACTAGTTTAAAACGCCAATGTGACTAGGATCTAATCAAGGTGCAAATTGTGTTAAGTAGAAATTTTTAGGGGGATATGTAAGTATTTCTCTATGGGTTTATTAGTAATATTTGTGCTTCAGTATTTATTATAGGTTCTCAGATGAATAGATGGTTGTTTGCTTGTAAACTTTGTTTTATGATTCAATGAGCTTACCAATCGTTATTTGAAATAATCCCATAATGTTGTTTTATATGTGTATTTTACAACCATTATTAATTTTACCCCCCCCACCGAACAATTAGATTTTATAATTATCAAAATTATTTTTTTTGATTGCAAACTATACTCTAAAAGCGGGCTCAATACATTATCATTTATAATGCACAAAATCTGTGTCTATATCTCATTTTATTTCTTTTAATTTAACTACTTTTACTTAAATTTATAAATCATGTAATCGCTAGTGTTTTTATTGTGCTGTGCCGTATTCATAGAGTTTTAAATAAAAGAGTCCTTAAATTTTTATTAGGTTTTTAGTAATTTATTCCATAATATTTTAAGGTTAAGTGAAGATATATAATTTTTATTGACAAAATAATTTTTAATTGATATAGGTTTCAGTGTGTTTATAAGAAAATCAGCAGTTTATCCAGGGAGTTTTGATCCTCCTACAAATGGGCATGTGGACATTATAGCTAGAACTTCTAATCTATTTCCTAAAGTAATAGTTGCGGTAACAGATAATGTGAACAAAAAGCATTTTTTTTCGTTGAAAGAAAGGGTGAATTT
>JAITOH010000045.1 GCA_031290055.1 Endomicrobium sp.
TGCGACAAACTATGTGCTTACATTGAAGTTTCAATAGCGTTGGAATATGGCATTAAGTCTATATCACTAATAAATTCGAAACAAGCCATTTATGACAAATACTCAAATATGAAAAAGAGTAGTCTAAACTTAAAGCAAATGTTTGATTATTTTAGTAGTTATTAATAAACACTCCACTATTTTAAACTGTTTTCTTTTGGATTTTTATAGGCATTATAAAAAAGTATGGTAGTATTTATTACTGTTCTACATAGATGGAAGATTTTTTGGAGTTTATTTTATAACAACGTTGTGCAACGTGTGACTTTCAGGAGCTCAACATAATTTGCTGAGGAGGGGATTTGAACCCCTACCACCCTTTTTTGGGTACAGGCTTCTGAGACCTGCGTGTCTGCCGTTCCACCACCTCAGCTCTTTAGCTAAAAGTTTAAAGTTCACTGTTTTTGTGCATTTAACATATATAGTTAAGCCTCTATTTTGATTATTGTATGAGTTTCACGTTTTTAATGATTTATAGTTATCATGAACATGTAGCATTACAACCTTGTGTTGGTATTTGTGACTTTTTCTATATTATTAGTATATATCATAAATCTGTTAACATGATAAGAGGGATGTATGAGTAGTTTTGTTGAATTTAGAAAAGTTTCTGTGGTGCGTGACGATAGAAAAATTTTAGATAATCTTAGTATTAATATAGATTGTGAAGAAAACGTTGCGATAATAGGCCCTAACGGTTCTGGGAAATCTACTTTTATAAAACTCATAATAGGTGAGATTTACCCTTCTTATACTGGGCATGATACTGTTTTTAGAATTTTTGAACGTACAAGCTGGAAAATACACGATTTGCGTAGTATGCTTGGGGTAGTGAGCAGTGAACTCCAGCATTGTTTTCATAATGAACTAAATGGTCTTGAAGTTGTTTTGTCAGGATTTTTTTCGAGCTTTGGTATTTTTGCTAACCATGTTGTCAGAAAAAATATGTTGAAAAAAGCTGAAAGCACGATTGATTTTTTAGAAGTTTCTTCTTTAAAATATAAGAAAATTGAAACCATGTCGTCTGGCGAAATAAAAAGATTTTTGATTGCTAGAGCTCTTGTAAACAATCCTAAAGTTTTAGTTTTAGATGAACCATCAAACAGTTTGGATATTGCATCTTCTGTAAAACTTCACAAGACTATAAGAAAAATTTTAGCTTCTGGGACAAAGATACTGCTTGTAACGCATTTAGTGTCTGATATTATTCCTGAAATAAATAGATTTATTTTTTTAAAATCTGGGAAAATATTTGCCGATGGTAAACGTAAGATTTTTTTTACTAGTGATAAATTGTCGTTACTTTTTGGTGTAAAAATAGCACTAAACGAAAACAGCAATTTGTGTAACATAGCTATAGCATAAAGGAATATTTTCAAATATATTAATTTCTTTTTTTATCTAAAAATATTAGTTTTCTAATTGATAAAATAAGTATAAGTGGGTTATTAGTCTGTAATGAAAAAATGGATAAAATTCATTCTTGTGCCTTTGGTTTTTCTTGTTTTTGTAGGAGCGTTGGTGCTTATTCGCTACCAATTTAAAAATTTGAATTATGTTGATATTTTAGTTGCACTAAAAACTATACCGACATTTAGGCTAATAATAGCTTTACTTTTATCCTTGGTATACTATTTGATTTTAGGGGGATATGATGTTATAGCATTTAAATATATAAAACCAGAAAATTCACTAAACCCTAAAAACATTCTCTTTGCAAGTTTTATAAGCAATGTTTTAGGAAGTAATACTGGTTATTCAATGCTTTTTGGCGGGTCAGTACGATATAGACTTTATTCAATATACAATGTTTCAATTGTTGATATTACAAAAATTCTTATTTTTTCTTCAGCTACGGTTTGGGTTGGTTTGTTAGCAATAGGCGGGTTTGTTTTCACTTTTGCACCTATTTATTCTTTGAAATATATATTTAATTTCTCCACTAGAATGGTTGGTTTAGGTTTTGCTACTGTTTCGATTGCGTATGTCATTTTGAGTAAATTTTGCTCAAAGCCTCTAAGAGTATTTAAGTGGACTATAAGTTTTCCAAACATTAAAATCGTTTCTTTACAATTCTTGTTTGCTACATTTGACTGGCTTATTGCTTCGCTTACTCTTTTTATTCTCTTGCCTGTTAAAGGGTTGGCATATTTAGTTTTTCTTAAAGTTTTTCTTATATCCCAATTTTTGGGAATTATAAGTCAGGTTCCAGGTGGTATTGGAGTTTTTGAGGCTTCTATTACACTCATGCTTCCAAACTATATGAACAAACTAGAGTTTCTAGGTGGTATGCTTGCTTATAGATCTGTGTTTTATTTTTTCCCACTTTTAATAGCTCTTATTCTTCTAGTATATTTTGAGATTGTAACATTTACAAAAAGATTAAAGAATAGTGGTAGAGTTTTTTGGAAATCAGTTTCTTCACTTGTTGTACAGTTCATTACATTGTCGTCTTTTATTTTAGGGATTGTTTTAATGCTTTTACTATTGTTAGCACCTTTGAAACTTATAAAAAATGTTTTTATGTCAAAAGTTGTTGATTTAGCACATTTTTTATTAAGTATTGTTGCAATAAGCTTGCTTTTTATTTCAAGAGCTTTGTACCTTAGAGTTAAAAATGCCTGGGGCATTGCCTATGTGCTTATAAGTTTTGCTATCATTTTTATGTTTATTCTTGGAGAACATAGAATGATTTTACTATGCTTTGTGATCTTATTTGTTGCACTTTTACTTTCGAAGAAGTATTTTTATAAAAATATTCCTATATTTAATGCTATTTTCAACGTAGTGGGGATTAGTGTAATTGGTGGAATTTTTATTTTATTAGCCAGCCTAGGGTTTTTTGTAAATAGATACGATATTTACTCTCTAATAGATTTAAATTTATTCCCAAAAAATATTTTAAGTAGTACTGATATAGCGAGATTTTTAAGAGTAATTTTAAGTTTGGTTATTATGGTTTGTATACTTATTTTAGATCGGGTGTTAAGAGTTTTTTTTAAAAAATCATGTGCATTTAAAAAAGACTATCAAAAAAATATAGTTAAGCATCTAGAGCACACATCTTCTTTCAATGCGCTTATATTAGATAAAAGTTACATCA
This sequence comes from Endomicrobium sp., assembly GCA_031290055.1. Lineage (GTDB taxonomy): Bacteria > Elusimicrobiota > Endomicrobiia > Endomicrobiales > Endomicrobiaceae > Endomicrobiellum. The sequence continues at coordinate 3,143 of JAITOH010000045.1, forward strand.
TGAGTGATAAAAAAATTTTTTTTATTATGTATGCAAAGTTAAAAATCAATTGGATCGTTAAAAGCGATCCAATTGAGGAAAGCAAGTATAAAGAAGAGCTTTTACGGAAATTTAAGGAGATTGCAAATAATGTTTCGGCAAAATTAGACTTTATTGGAATAAGTCAAAAATATTTGCGAACTTATAATGATGTAGGACTTGAAGTTTTTAGTATAGTACAAGAAATAAAAATTTATCTAGATAGTTTTGGTAAAAAAGCGAGTATTTTAAAGATTTTTGTTTCATGGGAAAAGGAATGGAGAAGATAGGGTTTAACTGTAGTAGAATAAAATCTAAGGAATTTTGTAGCTATGTGAAAATACTTGAGAGAATCTGTGGAGAATGGAAAGGAAGTACAGATTATGTTGAAGGAGAATTTTGTAGCAAGGGAATTTGATATATCTTATATAAATGATATTGACTTTACTGTGGTAGAAAAGGATGGAAAAATTTACGAGTTTTTTGCTGTTGCAAAAAGTAAGAATAAACATGAGACTTCTTGCGAAATTGTTAGATACGTAAAATGCAATGAAGATGTTTTTATACATGATTCTTAAAAATGTCTTGTTGACCGAAGAAAATGGATACAAATGCTTTGATCTAAGCCTTGCTTACTACCAGTCACTATATAGTGATAGGATAGTAATAAAAAACATAAGAATGTTCATCTTTTCTGAACATTTTATTATAGTCTTGCGTCTTTAAGAGAGTTTAAAAATAAATTTTGACGAATAATATGGCATAATAAATATATCGTTATAGGCCAAGACAAATGTTTTGTTACAATTATTAAGAGTTTTACAATATTTGTTTTCCAGTTTAAAAGTTTTTATAAGTTGTATTTTTTAAAAAGGCTTTTTAAAACATGAAAGCTTGGAATATCTTTTATAAAAATGTATTACAAAATAATTTTGTTAATCCAGGAGATAAAATTATTTTAGCAGTGTCTGGTGGTGTGGATTCTGTGTGCATGCTGCATTTATTTTGGCGTCTTAAAAAAAAAATAAACTTCGATCTTTTAGTAGTAAGTTTCAACCATGATTTAAGAAAAGAATCTATGCAAGAATCAAAAGCAGTCAAAGAATTATCGTTTAAATTTAGTATAGATTGTTTTATTAAAAAAATAAATGTAAGTAAATATTCTAAGAGGCATTCTATTTCTATTGAGACAGCTGGAAGAAGATTGCGATATTTAATTCTTGAAAAAATTGCAACAAAATATGAGTGCAATAAAATTGCCACTGCCCATAATGCAAATGATAATGCTGAGACTGTAGTAATGTGGCTTTTAAGAGGAAGTGGGAGTTTCGCTGGTATTCCACAAAAAAGAGCCCTAAATAAAAACCTTGTCGTAATACGTCCACTACTTCCAATAAAAAGAAATTTTATAGAAAAATATGTTGAAGCTCATAATTTAACTTTTTCTACTGATGAATCCAACTTTTCAGACATATATACACGAAATAAGATTCGCATGTACCTCATACCTGTTTTTGAGAAAATAAATCCTATGGCTGTAGAACACATTTTTAACTTAAGCTGTATACAAGCGCGAGAAAATAAATATTTAGAAGAGCTTTCAAACAATTTTATAAAGAAATACGTAAAGGTACAAAAAAATGCAATTTTACTTGATTTAACAATATTTTTACAGTACAATGAGGCGGTACAATTTAGGATTATAAAAAATATCTTACCAGAAAAAAACTATAGCTCATACATTAACTTAATAGTGCGTAAAATTTTATCATCAGATGTGTTTGTTTATAGAATATCTGACAATTGGATTTTTGAGATAAAATCAAATAAAGTCTATTTTATAAGGGATGGGAAGGAATGAAAATCTATGAAAAATTTAATATAAATGTTGTTTTCTCTGAAGATTTAATCCAAAAACGAATTTCTGAAATTGCTTTACAAATATCTGAAAATTTTAAAAATAAAGAAGTTTTAGCAATTGCAGTTCTAAATGGAAGTTTCATTTTTTGTGCTGATCTTTTGCGTAAGATTAATTTAAAAACTACTGTAGATTTTGTTTTGTTAAGTTCATATTGTGGAATGAAGTCGCAATATAAAGTAAATGTAATTTTAGGACTTAAAGAAAATATTAAAGATAAAAATGTCCTTATAATAGAGGATATTGTTGACACTGGTGTGACGTTGGATTTCTTAATTAAAGAGGTTTCTTTTAAAAAACCTAAAAATATTAAAACTTGTGTTTTGCTTAATAAAAAAACATCACGGAAAAAAAATGTTTCTATTGATTATAGTTGTTTTGTAGTTGATAATAGTTTTGTAGTTGGATATGGATTGGATTATAATGGACTTTTTAGAGGTTTGCCTTATATAGGTAAAATTGAAGGGAGTTTGTCAAATGAATAAAAAAAATTCGTGGTTCATGTTTTTTTGGATAACGTTGTTTATTATTATGTTCATGATTATGAATTCTGCTAAACAGAGAGGGCAGGAGGTTGAACTTAAATATTCTCAATTTAAACAATATATTAGAATTGGTAATGTGTCAAAAGTTTTGGTAACTCCTGGGGTTATTAAAGGACAATTTGTTGATACTGATGGTGTTTTAAAAAAATTTAAAACTGCGCCTATGAAAGATCCAAATCTTGTAAAAGATATGGAAGAAAATAGAGTGCTTGAATTTTCATCAGCAACAAAGAATGGATGGATTGGGCCAGTGGTATTGAATTGGGGACCTGTAATTCCTTTGATCTTGTTTTGGTTTTGGATGATGCGTGGTATGATTGGTGGTAGTAAACAAACTATGTCTTTTGGTAGAACAAAAGCAAAGCTTGCAAGTAATAGCACTACAAAAAAAATTACTTTTAGGGATGTTGCAGGTTGTGACGAAGCTAAGGAAGAACTTCAAGAAATAGTAGAATTTTTAAAAGATTCCGCAAAATTTCAGAAACTTGGAGGGAAGATTCCTAAAGGGGTTTTGCTTTTTGGCTCTCCTGGTACTGGAAAGACATTGCTTGCAAAAGCTGTAGCAGGTGAGGCCGACGTTCCATTTTTTTCCTCTAGCGGTTCTGAGTTTATTGAGATGTTTGTTGGAGTTGGTGCTTCAAGGGTAAGAGATTTGTTTGATCGTGGCAGAAAATCTACTCCGTGTTTGTTGTTTATAGATGAAATAGACGCTGTAGGCAGACATAGATTTACAGGCATCGGTGGTGGACATGATGAAAGAGAACAAACGTTGAATCAGCTTCTTGTTGAAATGGATGGGTTCGACACTAAAGAGGGTGTGATTTTACTTGCTGCTACTAATAGACCAGACGTCTTAGATCCAGCTCTTTTGAGACCCGGAAGATTTGATAGGCAAGTTAATGTTCCAAATCCTGATCTTAAAGATAGAGAAGAAATCCTTGGAGTTCATTCAAAAAAAATAAAATTAGGTAGCGATATAAATTTAAATGTTGTTGCTAGGAGAACTCCAGGATTTGTTGGTGCAGATCTTGCAAATCTTGTAAATGAAGCCGCTCTTTTAGCTGCAAGGAATAACCAAGAAGCTGTAAATATGAAAAATATGGAAGAAGCAATAGATAGAGTCCTTGCTGGTCCTCAAAAAAAATCGCGGTTAATATCTGATAGGGAAAAGAAAATTATTGCTTATCATGAGGCTGGACATGCTGTTATTGCAAAATTTTTGCCGTCGGCAGATCCAGTTCATAGAGTTTCTATAATTCCGCGTGGTCGTACTTTGGGCCATACATTGTATCTTCCCGAAGATAGATATTTAAATTCAAAATCTGAGCTTTTAGATAAACTGTCTATACTTTTTGGTGGACGTGTTGCCGAAGAGCTTGTTTTTTCAGAGATTACTACTGGGCCTCAGGATGATATATCTAGGGCCACTGGAATCGCTATGGAAATGGTTACTAGATTTGGCATGAGCAATAAAATTGGTCCTTTAACTTTACAACGACAAAATGAAGAGGTATTTTTGGGAAAAGACATCTCTAGAAATGCAAGACATTCTGAAAAAACCTCAAAACTTATAGATGAGGAAGTCAAAAATATTATAGACAGTGCACTAGACAGAGCTGTTAGGATCATTAAAGATAAGATGAGTGTTTTAAATAAAATTGTTGAATACCTTTTAGAAAGAGAAAACTTAAGTGGTGAAGAGATAGATAAAATAGTAAAAGGTGAAGAATTAATGCCTTTATGTAAAAGGCTGAAAAATAAGGGAAAAATTATTGCTGAAAACAAATTCTAAGAAATACGTTTAAAATGGTAAAACACAAAATGAAAGTGTTTAATTTTGATGAAAAAAAAGCTCAAAAGGCTATAAAACTTTTACTTGAATCTTTTGGTGAAAATTTGGACAGGGAGGGTATTAAACGCACACCCGAAAGAGTTGCAGAGTTTTATAAAAAAGCGCTATCTGGTAATACGGTCAATCCTCTAGAACTTATTCCGATTCTTTATACAACAGAGGAATTCAGAGAAATAGTTTTAGTTAAAAATATTTACTTTTATTCTATATGTGAGCACCATTTGCTTCCTTTTTTTGGTAAAATACACATAGCTTACATTCCTAACAAAAATAAAATAGTTGGGGTATCAAAGATTATAAAACTTATTGATATTTTTGCAAGTAGGCTTCAAATTCAAGAAAGATTTACAAAACAAGTTGTGGATACTTTCATGGAATTTGTGAGACCATGTGGAGTTATGATGCTTGTTGAAGCAGAACATCTATGTGTGATGATGAGTGGTGTTAAAACTCCCGGGTCAAAATTGATTACTTCTGCTACGCGTGGTGTATTTTTAAAAGATGTTAGAACTCGCTCTGAAGCAATATCACTTTTGAGAGAATGATAAAGTGATAGTTCCCTTTTAGTGGTTAGTTGTTTGATAAGACTTATATTTTTCTTTAATTAGTAGTTAAGAGTTATGGGAGAATTTTTAAATTATTAAAATGGCAAGTCTGTGGTATAACATTGATGATTATAAGAAAGGCAGTCATAAACGGTTTTAATGATGCTTTGAAACTTGTAAAAAGTATAGGTTGTAGCGATATCATTTGCGAATATCTTGCGAAAAAAGGTGTTTTTAGAGCAATAATTGTTGAAAATATAGACAATAGAGCTATAAATATTTTAAAACAAGAAGCTGTTTCTGTTGGTGCAGATGCTGTTGTGAGCGAAAGTATCAGTAGATTTAAACATGGTGTATCAAATACAGTTATATTTGCTAGCACGAGTCAATTTGAAAAATTAATAGGCAAACTTTTTCTACAACCGTTTGGACTTAAAAAAGTTGCCCTAAAACTTAAAAGTATATTGAACGAAAAAAAAAAATTTAAATGTAAGGAAAAGTATATTGATTTGTCGAATCCAGTTGTTATGGGTATTATAAATATGGATCCTTTTTCTTTTTCTGGAGATGGGCTTACTAGCCCTGATAGGGCAGTTGAGCAAGCGATTGAATTTGAAACATTAGGTGCTGGGATTATAGATATAGGTGCAGAGTCTTCGAGACCAGGATCAAAATTAGTAGATAAAAAAATAGAAATTGGTAGGTTGCTTCCTGCTCTTAGAAAAATAAGAAAAAATGTTAAAATACCGATATCAATAGATACTTATAAGTATGATACGGCAAGAATAGCTATTGACGAAGGCGCAGATATAATAAATGACATTTTTGCTTTAAGAAAGGGCAAGGGTAAATTAGCAAAACTTATTGCAGATACAAAAGCTGGTGTAATACTTATGCATATGAAAGGTGAACCTAAAAACATGCAAGTGTTCCCTAAGTATAAAAACTGTACTTCTGAAATATATGAATTTCTTTTAGAAAGAAAAAAATTTGCAATGAAGTTTAGCATAGATGAAGACTGTATTGCAGTTGATCCAGGTCTTGGTTTCGGAAAGAATATAGAACATAATTTTGAATTAATAAAAAATATGAGTGTTTTTTCAACACTTGGTGCGGTTGTTGGGGCAGTATCAAGGAAAAGATTTGTAAAAGCTGTTGCTGATGAAGACAAAACAGCATTTGTTGTTGCAAATTTTTTTACAGCATTTTGTGGGAGTGATATTGTAAGAGTGCATGATGTTAAGGAAACAGTACGTGCTTTAAAAATAGTTGAGTCATTTCGAGAGGTTTAAAATTGCGATTCTATTTAATATTTACAACAAGTACATAGTTGGTATTCTTGATGTTCTTATACTTACGATAGTATTTTATGGGATTATTATTGTAATAAAAGGGACAAGGGCAATACAGATTGTTGTTGGTATATTATTTATTTTAGGACTAACAATAATTGCACGAGATGTTTTACATCTTAAAGCGGTATTGTGGCTTTTAGAAAATTTTTGGTTCGCAGCAGTAATTATATTTGCTGTTGTATTTCAAACAGAAATACGAAATCTTCTAGCTCAAATTGGTGGACATATATGGGGTATAAAAATAAAAGTAAAAGATTCACATCTTGTAGAAATTGTAGAAACTGTAAAAGATTTAAGTGCGTCTATGACAGGTGGACTTATTTCTATAGAAAATGAAATTGGTTTAAAAAATTTCTCAGAAACAGGTGTATCTTTAAATGCAGATATTTCAAAAGAATTATTGCTCTCAATTTTTAAAAGTAAATCTGCTCCTTTACATGACGGGGCAGTTATAATATTTAATGGTAAAATTTCAGCAGCTGGTTGTGTGCTCCCTTTAAGTCACAGTCCCAATATAAAGATACTTGGCACGAGACACAGAGCTGCTCTTGGCTTAAGCGAAGTGACTGATGCGTTGACAATTATAGTTTCCGAAGAAACTGGGCAGATTTCGGTTTCTTATAAAGGGAAACTAGACGAGAATATATCAATTGGAAAACTAGGAGAATTAATTAATAATGTTAAACATTATGAAGTGTTTCACCAAGATGATTGAGTGGTGTGTTAAAATAAAAAAAAATTGGCAACTTAAATTGCTTGCTCTAATGCTTGCACTTTTTGTTTGGTTATATGCGAGATATATGTAATGAAGTTGTTTGGAACTGATGGTATAAGAGGTGATTCATCAAAATTCCCTTTTGATAATGTTACTCTTGGGCTTATAGGTAAATCGATAGCTGAAACGTTACTAGGCACTGGAAGAGGCGTTCTCATTGTTCGTGATACAAGGGAATCTGGAAAAAGAATACAAAAAGAGCTTGCCCAAGGTTTTATAAATGCCGGGGTATCACCAGTTTTTGGAGGAGTTATGCCAACTCCTGCGGCTTCTTTTCTTACTAGGAGGTCCAATTATGCGGCGGCAGTGGTAATATCAGCAAGTCATAATCCGTATTTTGATAATGGAATAAAAATTTTTAATTCTGAAGGACTAAAACTTGCAGATTATTTGGAAGCAAAAATTGAAAGTAAGATACGTAAGTATATTTGTCTAAATGAGTCTATTTTAACAAAAAAAATAAAAATAAAAGAAGATTCTAAACTTTTAAAAATCTACGAAGAATTTGTCATAAATAATTTTTTGGGGAAAAGTCTTAGAGGGAAAACAATAGTTATAGATTGTGCTAATGGTGCTTCTTATGAGTGTGCTTCTAATGTATTAAAAAAACTTGGAGCAAAAATTATCGCATTGAATGTTAGCCCGAATGGTAAAAATATAAATTTTAATTGTGGAGCGCTTTATCCTGAGTATGCTGCAAAAATAGTTAAGGATAGCAAAGCGTTTTGTGGTTTTGCTTTTGATGGAGATGCTGATAGGTTAATATGCATTGATGAAAATGGAACTATAAGAGATGGTGATTATTTTCTTGCCTCAATGGCACGTTGGTTAAAAAGTATAGATAAGCTTAAAAATAATATTTTAGTTTCTACAGTTATGGCAAATTTGGGGCTTTTACATGCAATGGAAAGGGAAAACATAAAGGTAGTGTTTGCAAAGATTGGTGATAGGCATATTATAAATAATATGAAAAAATATAGGGCATCGTTTGGAGGAGAATCGTCCGGGCATTTTATATTTAAGGATATCTTAGCCACAGGTGATGGATTAATAGGTGCAGTGATGCTTCTTTCGGCATTAAGCAGTAGAAATAAAACGATGTCAGAATTTATAAATGTCTTTGAAAAATTTCCTCAAGTTTTTATAAATAAAAAAGTTACAAGTAAAATTCCTTTTGAAAAGCTTTCAAAGTCTTGCAAACTTATTGAAAGTTACGAAAAGAATTTGGGCACAAACTGGCGCATAATTGTAAGGTATTCAGGCACAGAAAACATTTTGAGAATAATGGTTGATGGTGGAAACATAGGAGAAGTCAAATTAGTAGCAGAGAATATAGCAAATATCTTAGAAGAAGAAATAGAATATCATAGTTGATAGGCCTTTAATCTTTGATATTAAAAAAAGAGAAAAAGTTACGTTATAGGAATAAAATGATAAAACTGGGTGTGAATATTGACCATGTAGCTACGCTAAGGCAAACAAGAGGTGGATGTTTCCCTTCAATAATTGAGGCTGCTAAAATATGTGAAAAAAGTGGAGCTGATAGTATAACTGTGCATTTGAGAGAGGACAGAAGGCATATTCAAAGTCAAGATGTATATGATCTAAGAGAGTCAGTCAAAAGCAAGTTAAATCTTGAAATGGCTGCAAATGAAGAAATAGTAAGAATAGCTTTGAGTGCAAAGCCAGATTTTGTATGCATAGTCCCAGAAAAAAGGCAGGAGCTTACTACGGAAGGCGGACTTGATGTTAAAAATCAAAAGAATAATCTTGCAAGTATTGTATATAAACTTAAAAAAGCAGGCATTGTTGTGAGCATATTTATTGATGCAGATAAAGATCAAGTGTTGGCTTGTAGAGAAATAGAAGCCGATGCTGTTGAGATTCATACAGGGAAATATGCAGAATTTTTTAAGGGAAATGGATCAGATTCTTTTAAGTTTAAAGAAGAATTAAAGAAAATATATGAAGTTTCTCAAGAGGTAATTAAAAATGGCCTCATATTAAATGCTGGGCATGGATTAGATTATGATAATATTGAACAAATTTGTAAAATTTATGATATAAATGAGTTTAATATAGGTTTCTCAATTGTTGCGAAATCGCTGTTTACAGGCCTTGAAGTAGCTGTAAAGAATATGAAAAAACTTATAGATAGAAATCAGTCAAACTAAATTAACAATGAGTTAAATTATGTGCGGAATTATTGGATACATAGGTAAAGCTAATGCTGTTGACATAATATTAAGTGGTTTAAAAAAGCTTGAATATAGAGGATATGACTCCGCTGGGATTGCTGTTATTGTTGACAGAAAAGTGCATATAAGAAGAAGTGTTGGAAAACTTTGCAATCTTTATTTAAACTTTAGGGAAAGACCCATAAGTGCAAACATAGGTATAGGGCACACACGTTGGGCCACACACGGGAAACCGTCTGAAGAAAATGCCCACCCTCATACAGATTATACAAAAAGTATCGTTATCGTGCATAATGGTATAATAGAGAATTATGCTAAATTGAGAGATGAACTTCAAAATAACGGACATGAATTTAAATCTGAAACTGATACCGAAGTGGTAGCACATCTTATAAAAGAACATTATAAAAATAATTTACTTTATGCTGTACAAAAAACCTTGATTAAAATTGAAGGTTCTTATGCCTTTGGAATAATATGTAAAGAAGAACCTGATAAAATAATATGTGCAAGGCAAGATGCCCCTTTAATTATTGGAGTTGGTAAAGATGAGAACTTTATAGCTTCAGATGTTGCTGCACTACTACCACATACACGTGACATGATTTTTCTTGAAAATGGAGATATAGCTGAAGTTACTGTAGATAAAATAATTGTTAAAGATGTCAAAAACAATATGAGGTCCGTGAAAATAAAAAGTGTGGAATGTGATGCTGTACAATCTGAAAAAAGTGGTTATAAACATTTTATGTTGAAAGAAATATTTGAACAGCCTAGTACAATAGAAAATACTCTTAATGGTAGAATTTATCCTAATGAAGGAAGAGTATTTATTGAAGAGGTTAAAATCAAAGAGGAGTATATTAAAAAAGACATCTCAAATATTTGCGTCGTAGCGTGTGGAACAGCATATTATGCTGGACTTGTATCAAAAATTTTATTTGAAGAATTTGCAAAAATTCCAACTGAAGTGGATATTGCTTCAGAATTTAGATACAGAGAGCCCATTTTAAATGAAAAAACTTTGGTTATAGTTATTTCGCAATCTGGCGAAACTGCTGACACTTTAGCAGCCTTAAGACTTGCAAAAAATAAAGGATGCCAGACTCTTGCAATATGCAATGTTATAGAATCTAGCATTAGTCGTGAGTCTGTACACGTAATCTATACTTGCTGTGGTCCTGAAATAGGTGTTGCCTCTACAAAAACTTTTACGGGTCAATTGACTGCTTTGTATATACTCGCCTTAGATTGGGCATTTAAAAGAGGCAAACTTACTAAAGAATCCCTAAAAATATATTTGAAAGAATTGGAGGGGATTCCTCTAAAAATTCGCTTATTTTTAGAGGATGTGAAACCCATTAAAATTGTTGCTAAAATGCTTGCGCATAAAAAGATTTTTTTGTATTTGGGAAGGTATTTAAATTATCCTATTGCACTAGAGGGTGCGTTAAAGCTTAAAGAAATTTCATATATACACGCCGAGGGTTATGCTGCAGGTGAAATGAAACATGGACCAATAGCCTTGATAGATGCTTCTGTACCTGTTGTTGTAGTAGCGGTTGCGGGCAGAGTGTACAAAAAAATAATTTCAAACATAGAAGAAGCTAGGGCTAGAGGTGGAGTCATAATAGCAGTCGCAAGTGATTCTAACGAGGAAATAAAAAATAAAAGTGATTATGTAATTTATGTTCCCAAAACAAGTGAATTTATATCACCTATTATGACTATAATTCCTTTACAACTTTTAGCCTATTATATTTCAGTTTTTTTGGGATGTGATGTGGATCAACCAAGAAATTTAGCTAAATCTGTAACTGTTGAATAAAAGTTTGTAGATTTTTTAACTATATAGGAGTACTTGCCACTAGTAAAAAGTGGGGCTATATTATTTATAGGGCGATTAGAACTTTTGTTGTTTTGAGATGGTGTTTGAAATGAATATAGGGATTGATATTGAAGAGATTGAACGGTTTGCAAAGTATTTGAAAAATAAAAATTGTTTGCAGAGATTTTTTGTGAAAGAAGAAATATCATATTCTCTTCAAAAAAAAAACGCTGTGCAACATTTAGCGGTTCGTTTTGCAGCAAAAGAAGCTGTATGGAAGGCACTAAGAAGTACTGAAAATATTAAACTTAGTATTGCTGATATTTCAATAAAAAATACTAAAGATGGTAAACCATACGTATGTATTAAGCGTAAACGATGTAAAAAAATAAACATATCATTGTCACACACTAAAAAGTATGTTGTAGCTGTGGCAATAGTTTTTGATAAAATTTATTAGATTTTTTTGAATTTAATGCGCTGAAAATATATTTTTGTCTATTGTGTTTTGTCCACGTGTTGTTTTTATTTGTTCTTCTATGTTTTGTGAAAGACATAAATAAAAATACTGGAGTTCGAAATAGAACAAGTCATTTTGAATTAAAAATACATAGGATTAACTTGAAGCTTTTAATAAAAACGGTGTGCTATAATGAAAAAACGAGAAATAAAAGACCTCATTATAAAATTAAAAAGAAAACCTGATAGTCATAAGTATGATTATGGTCACATTCTAGTAATTGCAGGCTCTAAGACTATGCCTGGAGCAGGTGTGATGTGTTGTTTAGGTGCAATGCGTTCTGGTGCAGGACTTGTAACTTACGCTGCAAAGGAAGATTTTTATAATCATGTGTGCGGTGTAGCAGTGTTAAACCCTGAAATAATGTTTTTTATTTATGAAACAGCAAAAGATATCCTTGACTATATCATGTCTAAAAAAATTTCTTCTGTTGTAGTAGGCCCAGGGTTAAAATCAAGCTATAATTTTGTCAAAGAAATTATTAATTCGGTGAGTATCCCTGTTGTTTTGGATGCTTCGGGACTAGCCTGTTTTAATGGGCTCGCAGATGAGTTAAAAAATGCTAAAGCCAAACTTATAATAACCCCGCATTTGGGTGAATTTTCCAAACTTTTAAATATAAAAAGTAATGATATAAAGAGTGATAAAAAGAAGATAACCGCGAATTTTGCAAAAAGGAATTGCCTTATTTGTGTCCTTAAAGGGAGTACTACACTTGTCTCTTCTAATGGGTATATATATAAAAATAATACAGGCACTCCAGCTATGGCAACGGCTGGCAGTGGTGATGTACTAAGCGGAGTAATATCTTCTTTTGTAAACTTTATCAGTAATACGTTTGATGCTGTGAAATTTGCAGTTTTTGTTCATGGGCTTGCAGGTGAACTTTCAGAAGTGGATAAAGGCACAACAGGAGTTATGGCAAGAGATATAATAGAAAATATTTGTTATGCCATAAAAAAGATATCATAGTAGTGCTTGCGTTTATTTTATGAGTTTCAGTAAAATTTCAACTGTTATATTTGAAGTTTTATAAATAAAGTATGAGAAAGGGTTAGGTCTTAAGTTATAAATGACTATAGATCAGGAAATTATAGATATAAGAAGGCATTTGCATAAGAATCCAGAACTTAGTGGTAATGAATTTAAAACAGCAAAATTTATTGAGTCAAAACTTAAAGGGTTAAAAATATTGTGTAAGTGCATAGGAAAAACTGGGGTAATAGGTACATTAAAGTGTGCAAAATTTGGGAAAACAATAGCGCTAAGGGCTGATATGGATGCTTTGCCCATATACGAAGGCAATAATGTTGAGTATAGATCCAAAAAAACAGGGATTATGCATGCTTGTGGACATGATGGACATGTATCAATAGTGCTAGGTGTAGCAATGTTGTTGCAAAAAAAGAATGAGTTAAGTGGTAATATTAGATTTATTTTTCAACCGAGCGAAGAAACTTCAGAAGGTGCAAAAATTATGATAAAAAACGGGGCTTTAAGAGAACCTGATGTGGATTTTATTTTAGGAACACACGTAAATCCGTGGATAAAATCAAATAAAATTGGTTTAAAATTTGGAGCAATGATGGCGGCTGTTGATGAGTTAAAGATAGAAATTATTGGTGAAATAGCACATGGTGCCTATCCTCATAAAGGGAAAGATGCTATAGTTGCCTCATCCGGGTTAATTAATATGATTCAATGTATCATTTCTAGAGAACTTAACCCGTTGGAAAATGCTGTTATAACTTTCGGTAAAATTGAAGGTGGTAATGCATACAACGTAATATGTAAAAAAGTGAAAGTATGTGGTACGATTAGAACTTTTAATAAAAAAACAAGAAATTTTATAAAATCAAGTATTTCTAAAAAATTGAAAGCTGTAGAAATGGCTTATGGTGTTAAGTGCATTATTGATTATAATGAAATAGGAACTCTTTTAGTTAATACTTACAAAATTACAAAGGCTTGTGTTAAAACAGCTGAAAAATTTTATGGAAAGGATAATGTTGAAATATTGGAGAAACCATCTATGGGAGGAGAAGATTTCGCTGAGTACTTAAAAATAATACCAGGTAATTTTATCTACGTAGGCACTTCTAAAAACAAATATACATCATATCCTTGGCACCACACCAATTTTAATATTGATGAATCTGCTTTGCCGAAAGCTGCAAAGTACATTGCATACACCATAAACGAACTTCTTAAATAGCTACAATTTTATTTTAGATGTAAAAGTTGTTTTATCTGGTTTGATTAATGTGCTTGTTGTGCGTTTTAGTGCTTTTTATGGTTAGTTAGCGAATTTAACATCGATTAACATTTCATTATTTGGTATCTTTGTTACTTTATTGCGTGGAGTTTAATGTGAATTTAAATGGAGGGATGATGAAAATTGATATTGCACAAGATATGAAAAAAAAAATAATTTCTAAAAATAGGGCTAAATTATGTAAAAATGGAATGGTTGTTCTTAGAAAAAGATATTTGAAGAAAAATGAAAAAGGAGATTTAATTGAAACACCTGAGGATTTATTTTATAGAGTTGCAGAAAATATTGCTCAAGCGGATAGAATCTACGATAAAAACGTTGGCATTTTTGAATTGATTAAGGAATTTTACCTCATAATGTCTTCTTTAGAATTTTTACCTAATTCACCTACTTTAATGAATGCAGGCAGAGATCTTCAGCAACTTTCCGCATGTTTTGTTTTGCCAATAGATGATTCTATGGATTCAATTTTTGAAACATTAAAAAACACTGCAATTATACATAAATCTGGCGGAGGAACAGGATTCTCATTTTCAAAATTGCGCCCAAAAAATGATACAGTAAAAACCACAAATGGGGTTTCTTCTGGTCCAGTGTCCTTTATGCAAGTTTTTAATGCTGCTACTGAAGCTGTTAAACAAGGTGGCACGAGACGTGGAGCGAACATTGGAATATTAAGAGTTGACCATCCAGATATTTTAGATTTTATAACTTGTAAAGATGGAAGCAATAACTTGAACAATTTTAACATATCAGTTGCAGTTACAGAAAAATTTATGAATGCAGTGGGGAGAAATGAAGATTATAGTCTTTGCAACCCTAGAAATAACCAAATAACAGGTAGTTTAAATGCGAGAGAAGTTTTTAGTAGAATAGTTGTTCAAGCGTGGAAGAATGGTGAGCCTGGTATAATTTTTATTGATGAAATAAACAGTAAAAATCCTATATCATGTATGGGCGTGATAGAGTCTACGAATCCATGCGGTGAACAGCCTCTTCTTCCTTATGAGTCTTGCAATTTGGGTTCAATAAATCTTGGACGTTTTGTAAAAAATAATAATGTGGATTGGGAAAAGCTTGCAAAAACTGTGGATACTGCAGTTCATTTTCTTGATAATGTTATAGATTTAAATATATATCCTTTACATAAAATTTCTGAAACTACTCGTGCTAACAGAAAAATAGGTCTTGGAGTTATGGGCTGGGCGGATTTGCTTTTATATTTAGGTATATCTTATGGATCTACAGATTCATTGATTCTTGCTGAAAAAATTATGAAATTTATTCAATTAGAATCTCATAAAGCTTCTGAGCGACTTGCGCTTAAAAGAGGAGCTTTCCCAAATTTTGAACGAAGTATTTATGCAAAAGGAAGTCTTATAAGGAACGCTACGGTTACCACAATCGCCCCAACTGGAACAATTGGAATAATAGCTTCTGCTTCAGGTGGAATTGAGCCTATTTTTGCACTCATTTATAAAAGAGCAGAGTGCCTTGATGGTGAAGAATTGTACGAAATAAATCCGTATTTTGAAAAACTAGCAAAAGAGTATGGTTTTTATTCGCATGAACTTATGGATAAAATAGCAGAAAAAGGAAGCGTATATGGAATTACAGAAATTCCAGAAAAAATAAGAAAAATTTTTATGTCTTCTCATGATATTACACCTGAGGAGCACGTAAGAATGCAAGCAGCTTTTCAAAAATTTACTGATAATGCTGTTTCAAAAACCGTAAATTTCCCGAGTTCTGCCACGAAAGAAGATGTAGAGAAGGTTTTTATTCTCTCGCATAAAATGGGATGTAAAGGCATAACTGTTTATCGAAATGAAAGCAGGCCAGCTCAGGTATTAAATCTTGCTTACAAAAAAGAAAAGCAACTTTATGAAGCGTTATTAGAAAAAAAACCAAGAACTCGTCCAAAGAAAACGACGGGGTTTACTTTTTTAATGAATACTGGATGTGGTAAAATGTATGTTACAGTAAATGAAGATAGCGTAGGTGCATGTGAAGTTTTTACACAACTTGGTAAATCTGGAGGGTGTACTTCATCGCAATCCGAAGCTATTAGTCGTTTAGTTTCTTTAGCTTTTCGTTCGGGGATTGATCAATATTCTATTATAAAACAACTGAAGGGCATAAGGTGTCCTTCACCTGCTTTGGTGGAAAATAGTGTAGTTTTGTCGTGTGCAGATGCAGTTGCAAAAGCATTGGAAGCATATAATAAAGAGAAAACATTACCAACATTTTTAAAGCGTGATTTATCTGTTTCGCATACTTGTGCTAAAAAATGTGAAGAAAAACAATATACTTCTAATTCTAGCGAGAATTTATTCGGAGCTTGTCCACAATGTCCGGAATGTTATGAAATGCTAATTTTTTCAGAAGGATGTGTTACTTGTTGTTCATGTGGTTATTCTAGGTGTTTTTGATTTTAAAGATTTGCAATAAAATTGATAATAGGTATAAGAAAATTCAATGGTAAAAAATGATAAATGGATAAAAAGAATGGCCATTGAGCGTGATATGATAAGTCCATTCGAACTTAAACAAGTTAGAAACGGTAAAATTTCTTTTGGAACATCTTCCTATGGATATGATGTGCGTCTTTCCAGTGAATTTATGGTTATAAAGAAAAAAGGTATAGTTATTGATCCTAAGTCAACTAATGGGTTGTTTGAGCGCATAATTGTAAAAGATCATATAGAAATTTTGCCGAATTCTGTGATCTTAGGCAAAACAATAGAATATTTTAAAATTCCGAGAAATATTATCACGATTGCGTTTGGAAAATCAACTTATTCTCGCTGTGGAATTTTTGTAAATATTACCCCATTTGAACCGGAATGGGAGGGATATGTTACTATTTCTATATCAAACCCAACTTCTGTTCCAGCAAAAATCTACGTAAATGAGGGGATTGCACAAGTTTTATTTTTGGAGGCAAGTGAAGCTTGTGATGTGTCTTACGCTAATAGAAGTGGAAAGTATCAGGCACAAAAAAACATAACTCCTGCAAAAATTTGATACAATTGAGTTGGTGTAGAAATTAATAGTTTTATGATACTAATCTCATATTTTTTAAAGTGAGTAAAATTTGTAAGAAATAAAAACTTAAGAGGTGAAAATGATTTTAGTGTTGGATTTTGGCTCGCAGTATACACAGTTAATTGCGAGACGTGTAAGAGAAGAAAAAGTATATTGTGAGATACATCCTGGAGTTGCGCCACTAAAATCTTTTCCGGAAATTAAAATTTTAAAGGGTATAATTCTTTCAGGAAGCTACGGAAGTGTTTATTCTAAAGATTCTGTTTGGCCTGATTCTAAAATTTGGGGAATTGGGGTGCCTATTTTGGGAATATGTTATGGCATGCAACTCATAGCGGAGTATTTTGGAGGTGAAGTTACACCTTCTAGATGTAGAGAATTTGGGATTGTAAACGTAGACATAGACTGCAAATGCCACTTGTTTGATGGACTTGGATTTAAGGAAACTTTGTGGATGAGTCATGGGGACAAACTTTCTAAACTTCCAAAAGATTTTAGAATAACGGCAAAATCTGAAAATTCACCTTACGCAGCCATTGACAGTGAAGCTAGGAATATATATGGTGTTCAGTTCCATCCAGAGGTGAAACATTCAGTCAATGGTAGAAAAATTCTTCAAAACTTTATATTTAAAATATGTGGCTCTAAACGTGACTGGACTATGAGGTCTTATATTGTCGATGAAATTAAGAAGATTCAAGAACGAATTGGGGAAAGCAAAGTTTTATGTGCTCTTTCAGGTGGAGTTGACTCTTATGTTGCAGCCATAATGCTTAATAGGGCAATAGGTAAACGGCTTTTATGCGTTTACGTTGATCATGGGTTTCAAAAATTTGGAGAAACAAAAAGAATTCGTGAAATATTTTGTAAAGAATTTGGTGAAAATCTCATTGTAGTTGACGCGAAAAAAATATTTTTATCTAAACTTAAAGGTATAATTGATCCTGAAAAAAAAAGAAAAATTATAGGACATACTTTTATAGAAGTTTTTAATAAAGAAGCCAGAAAATTTAAAGATATAAATTTTCTTTTGCAAGGAACAATATACCCAGACGTTATAGAGAGTATTTCTGTAAAGGGTTCAAAGGTAGCTATTAAAAGTCATCACAACGTTGCTGGACTTCCAAGAAAAATGAAAATGAAACTTATTGAACCTTTAAAATTTTTATTTAAAGACGAAGTGAGGGCTTTGGGCCGAGAACTTAAAATCTCAGAAGAAATTATAAATAGACAACCATTTCCAGGACCTGGACTTGCAGTTAGAGTGCTAGGTTATGTAACTGAAGAAAAATTAAATATTTTAAAAGTAGCTGATAACATAGTGACGGAAGAAATAAAGAAAGCTAAATTGTATGAGAAGATATGGCAATCTTTTGCCGTAATACTACCAATTAGGACTGTAGGAGTTATGGGAGATGCTAGAACTTATGAGTATGTAATTGCCATAAGAGCCGTAAATTCTGAAGATGCAATGACGGCAGACTGGGTAAAACTTCCCTATGAAGTGCTTAGTAGAATATCTTCACGTGTTACAAATGAAGTTAAAGGTGTAAACAGAGTAGTTTATGATATTTCCAATAAGCCACCGTCAACTATTGAGTGGGAATAATGAAATTATCTAATTTTACTATTTATATGGTGGTTGTTTTAGTATTTTTGTCTTTGTTTACCTGTGCAAAGATGCAGCAAAAAAACAAAAAACACATAAAGCGCACTTTATGTATGCAAATAAAAGGTTCAGATACTATTGTAACCTTAGTCCAAGCATTGACAGAAAATTTCGTCAAACAGAATCCGTCACTTAATGTAAGTGTTACTGGTGGAGGATCTGGTACAGGTTTTGCTTCTTTGATAAACGGAACATGCGATGTTGTTATGTCTTCTCGTGAAATAGATGAAAGAGAGAAAAAATTAGCAAAAAATAGACATATAGTTCCTACTGAGTTTAAGATTGGACTCGATGGACTTGCAGTAGTTGTGAATAAGAATAATCCTGTAGATAAGTTGACTATAGAACAGCTAGGAAATATTTTTATGGCAAAAATTACAAACTGGAAAGTATTTGGTTGGGTAAATAAAAAAATAGTGATTCTTTCAAGAGAAAGTAATTCTGGAACACATATGTTTTTTAAAGCTCATGTATTAAGAAATAGTGTTAGAAATGCTAATGATGAATTTGCTGTTCAATCGCTCATGATGCCTTCTTCACAAGCTATATACGATGAAGTCTTACAAAATTCAAATGCTGTAGGATACGTTGGTATGGGCTTTACAAATGAAAAAATAAAAACTATTTCGGTTGCTGTGAATAAAATTAGTGATTATGTTTATCCTACACGTGAGAGTGTTACAAACGGCACTTATCCCATTTCGAGAATTTTGTATCTCTATACAAATGGTAAGCCGCAAGGTATAGTAAAGATGTTTATAGATTATGCCATATCTGATATTGGGCAAAAAATCGTATTAGAAGCCGATTTTGTGCCTATAAAATAGTATAATGGGGTAGAATTTAGAAGATGAGACTATCTATAGATACTATAGTTGAAGCAGTAATTTTTATATGTGGAATAATATCAGTTATTTTTGTTGTTTTGATCTTTGGCTTTTTATTCAAAGAGGGGTTTGATTTTTTAAAAGATTTTGGTATTTTAAGATTTGTTACTGGAAAATTTTGGTATCCTTCTTCGAATCCTGCACTATTTGGGATTCTTCCTTTAGTTGTTGGCTCTCTTTTAGTAACATTTGGAGCATGCGCGGTAGCAATTCCTATTGGTGTTATGGCTGCGCTTTATATTTCTGAAGTTGCTCCTAAAAATATGAGAGATATTTTAAAATCTTCAGTGGAACTTATGGCTGCAGTGCCAAGTGTTGTTGTGGGATTTGTAGGCATGACCACTTTTGTTCCTGTTGTTAAGGTGTTTTTCAACGTACCTACAGGTCTTACAGCTTTTTCTGGATCAATAATGCTAGCATTTATGGCCATACCTACGATAGTAACAATATCAGAGGATGCAATACGTTCTGTTCCTTGGCAATATAAAGAAGGTGCGCTTGCTTTGGGAGCAACCAAGTGGCAAACCTTAAGGAGGGTTGTATTAAAAGCAGCAATGCCTGGGATAATAGCAGCTATAATGCTTGGGATAGGAAGAGTGATAGGTGAAACTATGGCTGTTATGATGATAACTGGAAATGCTGCCTGTATTCCAAATTCAATTTTTGAACCTGTAAGAACTATGACAGCAACTATAGCTGCTGAAATGGGCGAAACCGTAAAGGGTGGAACACATTATAAGGCATTATTTGCCATAGGACTTGTACTTTTTTTAATAACGTTTATTGTAAATTTTGTTGCGGATTTATTCCTTAGAAAAACTCAAAACAGATGATAAAATTAAATCCTAAGTCATCACAGAAACTTTCGTATTTTATTCTTTTTCTTGCAACTATTTTGGCTATTGCTCCAGTTATAATTATAGTTTTTATAATTGTAAAAAACGGGTTGTCAGCTATAACTTGGGAATTTTTGACATCTATGCCAAAAAATGGCATTCGTGAGGGAGGAATTCTTCCAGCAATACTTGGTACTCTTTCAATAGTCGCATGTGCTATTATAATTACTCTTCCAATAGGCGTTTTTGCTGCTATATATTTAAATGAATATGCAAGAGACGACTTGTTCACTAGAGTTATAAAACTTGCTATTGTGAATTTAGCTGGTATTCCATCAGTTGTTTACGGATTGTTTGGGCTCGGGATTTTTGTTATGTTTTTAAGACTTGGGGTTTCTATTATTGCTGGAAGTCTTACTTTGTCTATAATGGAACTTCCTGTTATCATAACTACAGCACGTAGCGCACTGAACAATGTTCCTCATTCATTTAGAGAAGCGAGTTTGTCTCTTGGCGTAAGTCGGTGGCAGACTATAAAATATGTGGTTCTTCCAAATGCAATCCCAGGAATTTTAACTGGTGCTGTACTGAGTATAGCTAGGATATCCGGTGAAACAGCACCTATTTTATTTACGGCTGTGGCATTTTATGTTCCGCGTTTACCTCATTCTATATTCGATCAAGTAATGGCCCTGCCCTATCATTTATATATTGTTTCAACTCAAATACCTTGCATGTCTAGAAAAGTTATATTTGGTACTGCACTCGTACTTTTGCTTTTGGTTTTAACTGTGAATTTTGTTGCTATTGTCGCAAGAGTTTATTTTAGAAGACATAGAAAATGGTAGATAAAATTAAAGTTAGGAGGCTAAGTTGTTACTACAATAAAAAATGTATTTTAGATTCGTTGAGCATCAATGTTGTTCAAAATGAAATTTTAAGCATCATAGGTCCAGCAAACAGCGGGAAAACCACATTTTTAAGAACTTTAAATAGGATGAATGATCTAGATGTAAGGTACTCCAGAAAAGGTAAAGTTTATTTAGATAATAATAATATTTTTGATATGAACATGGAAAATCTGAGAAAACGTGTTGGCATGCTTTTTGCTGTGCCAACACCTCTTCCTATGAGTATATATGAAAATATTGTATACGCGCCAAAACGCTCAGGAATTGTTCTAAAAAAATCAGAACAAGATGCCACAGTTGAACGAGTTTTAAGAGATGTTTCTTTGTGGAATGAAGTCAAAGATAGGTTATATTCGTCAGCAATGAAAATGTCTGGAGGACAACAACAAAGACTTTGTATTGCAAGAATCCTTGCAATTAATCCAGAAGTTATTTTGTTTGATGAGCCATGTTCGGGCCTTGACCCAATATCTACAGCAAAAGTCGAAGAATCAATGCTTAAGCTTAGACGAAATTATACTGTAGTGTTTGTAACAAATAATGTAAGACAAGCATCACGTGTTGGTGATAGAACAGCTTTTTTCCTTATGGGAAAGCTTGTGGAAACTGATAAAACTGATAAATTATTTGTTTCCCCAAAAGAAAAACAAACTGAGGATTATATAACAGGACGATT
>JAITOH010000076.1 GCA_031290055.1 Endomicrobium sp.
AATCTTAGGATTTAAAAATATTACAAGCCTTTTTCTTTGATAATCTTTTAATGATTTCTCAACGGGAAAAGAAGCTACACAACCAAGTAATATTGTACCACATAAAACAACTGGATAAATAATTGGAATTTTAACTTTTAATTTCCATAAGAGCAACCAACAACTAACTACTAAAAACATAACTATAAGAACAATATAAACCAGACTTTTAGTATTCATTAAAAAAAATACCAAATTTGTTAAAAATACATCCCTATGAAAAAAATTTAATTGCATACCTAAAAAAGTTTTTAAGAGAGGTATTCCTACAGCAAGCAACCCTAAAATTATTATACAGAAAAGATAAAAAACGTCGATTCCAATTATAAAAAGAAGAATTAAAGTTACAGGGAAATACGAAAGTGTCGAAGAAAAGTCAGGTTGCATCATTATAAGAAATAAGTGGCTTGTAAGTATCGCAAACACAGAAAACAAAAAAGAAATTTTTTTAGCTTCTTTTGATTTTTTATCAAGGAAAGAAGCTAACACCAAAATAAACATTATTTTTGTAAATTCCACAGGTTGGAAAGAAATAATTCCAAAATCAAACCAACCTTTTGTCCCTCTTTTAAAAGATCCAAAGATCAAAACTAAAACCAATAGCATAAGAGATAATAAATAGATAGCTTTAGCAAAGTACTTGTAATTCTGATAATTAAACCCTGAGAGCAACAGAAGTCCTAGAAATCCCAATCCACAAGCTAAAAAATGAATTAAAATATATTTATACGGATTCTCATAAGTAATACAAGCTGTATAAATTGCAATAAAGCCCATAGAAATTAAATAAGCAAGAGAAAGAACAAGCAACAGATCCATTTTTAACATCAAACGTCTCAGAACGATAATTATATTTTTTTGCATTATTGTTATTCTTAAATTAACTTTTTCTCTTTTTTAGAAATTATATTAAAATATGTTTCATATATTTTTTTACCTATTGGAACAGCATTTAATCCACCACCTCCTCCATTTTCAACAATGACCACCATTGCAATTTCAGGATTGTCAGCAGGGGCATACGATATAAACCAAGCATGATCTTCTCCTTGTGGATTTTGGGCAGTTCCAGTTTTACCAGCAATTTTAATACCAGGAAGTTTGCTTCTTATTCCGGTGCCGTTTTCAATAGTCTCAAAAAGTGCCTTGTGAAGCAAATTCCAAGTTTTATCAGATAAGCTTATAAATCTATCAGATTTCAATATATGCCTATAAATCTCTTTGCCATCAACTTCCAATATTTTATTTACAATGTAAGGCCTATGACATACACCTTTATTTGCAATGCCAGACGCAATGTATGCTATTTGAAGAGGCGTAGCCCAAAGAGCTCCTTGTCCGATCGCAAAAATAACAGTATCACCTTTAAACCATGGTTTTTTCATTTTTGATTTTTTCCACGCAGGATTAGGAATAAAACCTTTTTTTTCGTTTGGTAAATCTATTCCTGTTTTTTGACCAAAATAAAACTTTTTGGCATACTTTTCAAGATTTTTTATGCCAAGTTTAAGACCTAAATGGTAGAAATAAATATTACACGAATGCATTGTTGCAAAAATAAGATTCATTTCACCATGTCCGGATTTTTTCCAACAAGAATAATGTCTGTCACCTAACCTGAAACAGCCAGTACACTGAACTGTTTCTTTAGGATTTATATTTAAAAGTTCTACAGCAGCAGCAAAAGTTATTACTTTAAATACAGAACCTGGAGGATACATAGCCTGGAGAGCTCTATTAAAAAATGATAGTCTTTTATCATTTAAATATTTGGCAAATTCTTTAGTGCCTACTTTATTTATATCAAAACCTGGACACGATACAAGAACTATTACAGCCCCAGTTCTTGTATCAAGCACTACAACTGCCCCCCTGCCAGTGGTACTGTTCTTCAAAGCATCGTAGGCGACTTGTTGAAGTTTAAAAATTATTGTTGAATAAACATTAGCCCCAGCTTTCGGAGAAACATATTCAAAGGATTTTATTTGGCGGCCTCTTGCACTCACTTCAATCTGCCAACCACCATCCTTCCCCTGTAAATACTTATCATAGGATTGTTCCATCGCACCTCTACCTATATGATCACCAATTTTATAACCTTGTTTCAATAGTTTTTCAACTTCGTCATACCCTATTTCATTCACATAACCCGTTATATGGCTTATAACCTCTGGAGAATGATAGACTCTACGAGATTCTCTAGCAACCGTAACATTTTCTAAACCTAGTATCTTCTTTTCTTGGATCTGAAACATTTCATTCACTGTAAGATTATCAGCAAGTTTTATAAATCTACTATATTTCTGGCTTATATTTACTGTTGAAATTATATTTCTTCCCAAAACCTTAGAAAGTTCTTTTAATAATTTATTTGATGGGACTTGCCCGTGGGTTAAAGGGTAAAATAAAGCGACATAACTGAATTCATTTCTTGCAAGAATCGTACCATCTGCAGAGTAAATTATTCCTCTTGGCGCACGTTCGTGCGTGGTATGTGTTCTCTGTTGCTCAGAAATTTTTTTATATCTACCACCTTTAAGGATTTGTAAATAAAAAAGGCGTGAGGAAAGACCAACAAAAAGCCACATAAAAAGCATAAAAATTATTTTGTGTTTTTCAAGAAAAAACTCATAAGTACCTTTCTCTTTTTGATCCCATACCATTTTTATATGTCCCACTTAAAACAATTTAAAACATAAAATACTATTGGGGCACTTGCCGCTGTAACAATAGCTTTTACACAGTTCGGAAGGATATTAGAAGAAAGGTCACCAACTTTACCTTCAGAAAGTAAAAAGTAAACTAAACCAACACTTAGCAAATAAACAACGTTTGCAAAAAGTACGATTACAAACTGTACAAAAATTTTATTTTTATCAAAATATATAAAAACTCTTCCAAAAACATAACCTATAATGGTAAATATTACAGCTTTCAATCCAAAAATTCCTATTGAGAAAACGTCCATAGTCAATCCAAATAAAAATCCCATTAATTCAGCAATTATTTTTTCTTTTGAAAGAGCAAGATATACCACCACAATTAAAATAAAATTTGGATAAATTCCATATATGTTTGCATAATTACTACAAGAAAATTGAACCGAACATGAAATAATATAAATGAGAAAATTAAAAACTAACTTTTTCATTTTCCACCATCTTAGAAACAGGAACGAGAATAATAGCTTTATGAATAACGTTTTCATCAAAAAAAACCTTAGCAGTAGCAGTTTTAAAATCTGAGAACTGTTCTTCTGATATATCTATGATAAAACCTACTGGAACGTCTTTATGAAAAATTCCACTTAGATCACTCACAACAATTTCATCACCATTTTTAATATTTGCTTTTTGAGGGATATATGTAATTTTTAACAAACTAGAATTAAATCCTTCGGCAAGACAATTTATGCCTTTACCTCTGATCTCAACAGGAAGTGCATAAATTGAGTTAGTTATAAGGGCTACTTTTGATGAAGTTCTATATGTTTCAATTACTCTACCTACAGCACATAACATATTTCTTTTTTTATTAAACATTAACACAGGAAGTTCATTATGTAAACCATCTTTTTTACCTTTATCTAAGATAAAGTATTGATACCACTCACTAGGTTCCCTAGCAGAAATTCTGGCAAAAACTGATCTTGTATTTTTTACCTTACTTAATTTTAAAAGTTTCACTAAATCATTATACTCTTTAGAGATATTGTTATAATTGCGAAATTTATCTATAAGTTCTTGGTTTCTTTGCTTATATGCAACATTTTCTTGATGAATACGAACCAGAGATTTGATATTATCAGCAGTGTTTTCAACTGAATGCAAAATAAAATTTGCTGTAGAAAGGTTTGGGTACAAAACATAATAGACAAAATTTTTTATAGACACCACACAGGACGTAACCCCACCAAACATAAAAGAAAAACCAATTAAAATCAGGACTACAAAAAGGACACTTCCAAGTTTGGATTTCTTATACTGGCACATTTTTATTATAATAAGTCTAAAAAAACTATACTATTTTTTTCAAAATTTATCTTAAAATACAAAATTGTATAAACAAAAAAAATGCTTCAATCCCCACTCACAACAAATTTCATACATTTTTTAAATTCATCTAATAAAAAACACAAAAACTAAAAAAAATTAGAAACTAACAAGACAAAAAACAAGTAAAATTTAAAAACTATTTATGTCATATTTCTTAATTTAGATTTTTTTATATTATCTAATTCTCCTAAATAAGCCCCTGTTCCTCTTACTACGCAAGTGATAGGATCATCAGCGCAACTT
>JAITOH010000011.1 GCA_031290055.1 Endomicrobium sp.
TCTTCAGGAAACAGACCTATTTCAGTCTCTTTAGCTCCAGTTTTTCTATCTATCCTATCTATCATCCACTTTATAATTCTAGAATTATCTCTAAATCCAGGCCACATAAACTTTCCATACTCATCTTTTCTAAACCAATTCACCATAAATATTTTATGAGGATTTGTTAATTTTTAACCAATATTAAGCCAAAGCTGAAAATAATCTCCCATATTATATCCACAAAAAGTTAGCATGGCCATAGGATCACGTCTTATATTACCAACTTTGCCACTTGAAGCTGCAGTTGTTTCAGATCCTATTATGGAAGCTGCAAATACACCACTACCCCAATCTTTTGTCTCATATACAAGAGGAATAGTATCAGCTCTTCGCCCACCGAAAATAATACCAGAAACAGGAATTCCTTTAGGATTATCGAATTCTGGAGAAAGAGTTGGACAGTTATAAATTGAAACAGTAAATCTTGAGTTTGGATGAGCTACTGGTTTTCCTAAAATTTTATTATACTTTTGTCCTTGCCAATCAGTTAAATCTGATGGAATTTCATCTGAAACACCTTCCCACCAAGGAGTATTGTCACTATTATCAATACCGGTATTTGTAAATAGCGTAGGTGAAAATTTATCATTCTTAAGGGTTTTCATCATAATAGGATTCGTTTTTAGCCCTGTGCCTGGAGCAACCCCAAAAAAACCAGCTTCAGGATTGATAGCATAAAGCCTCCCATCATCACCAATATTGATCCAAGCAATATCGTCTCCCAATGTCCAAACCTTATACCCCTTGAGTACTGGCTCTAAAAGAGCAAGATTAGTTTTCCCACATGCGGAAGGAAAAGCTCCAAGAAAATATGTAATCTTTCCACTAGGGGATTGTACGCCTATAATAATCATATGTTCGGCAAGCCAACCCTCTTTCCATCCCAAATAAGAACCGATTCTTAGAGAATAACACTTTTTACCAAGCAAAGCATTTCCGCCATAGCCTGAACCAAAACTCATAACAACATTGTCTTGTGGAAAATGCATAATAAATCTTCTATCAGAATTAACATCTCCAATTGAGTGAATTCCCCTAAAAAAATCAGAAGAATCTCCTATTCTTTCAAGTGCTTGCTCTCCAACTCTTGCCATAATCCTCATACTTAACGCAACATAAATTGAATCTGTTACTTGTATACAGTTTTTTGCGTATTTTGATTTATAGGTTCCCATAATAAAAGGAATTACAAACATTGTTCTCTTCTTCATCGCATTTTTAAAAAAATTTATCATTTTCTCTTTCGCTAACTTCGGATCCATCCAATTATTATTTAGTCCTGCCTCTTCCTTTGAAATAGTACAGACAAACGTCAAATGCTCAGTGCGTGCTACATCATTAGCATTTGAACTATGATAATAGGAGTTTGGATATTCTTTGCCATTTAATTTCTTTAAAACAAGTCTTCCATCAACTTTAGACTTTTGAGCAATGTCTATCAATTTCTCCGCTTCCTGTTGCGATCCATTCATAATATAAACATCATCTGGTTGAAAGAGTTCTTGCATTTCTTTTATAAACAACTCAACTGGCTTACTCACTTAATCCTCCTTTTACTATACGGGTAATGTGCAACAAAGTTTTCAAAAAACTATAACACACTAACTAAACACAGCACAAAGCTACTCTTTCTAGGTAATATATATTCAAATACAATTTTACCAACAGTAAAACAGATATTATCCACTTTGTACATATTTTACAATACAACTACAACATCACAAATAATCTTGAAGAATTTACTTAGGATCAAATATACTTAATCCCAAATTATTTTTTCTACTTTTTCAAATATAATTTTTTTTACCGGATATATTTTTTCTACTATATCTTCAGGTTTAAACCATAACTTTATTTCTCTTTCAGATTCCAATAAATCAGATGAACAATGCACAACATTTTCATATACACCTTTTGTTGTTATTCTTCCATACGAACCCCTAATTGACATTGGATCGGCTTCTTCAGGATTTGTTGCGCCCACAATTCTTCTCATTCTTGCAATAGCATCTTCCCCTTGATAAACAAAAGCCAATATTCTATCATAAAACTCTCCATAAATCTTGCCCTGAAAATATTCCACAAGGTCAGTAAAGAAAGGTTTATTTCTAAGTTTATAATAATGAGCTTCTGCTAACTTTTTATGAACTCTAATTATTTTTGTTCCTATAATTGCCGCTCTTGCTTCTGAAAATTTAGCCAAAACATTTCCAGTCAAAGACTTTTTAATACCATCGGGCTTAATTAAAATCAAAAGGTGCTCAATTGCCATCATTTCTCCCTTTTATATAAATTCTCCAATATTTCATCACATAATTAAACAAACCTGAAATAGAATACAATGTGAATAATATAAAAATAATATTCTGTGGAAAAGTGATCATAAGCCATATGACAACAATCATTAAAATTAAAAATCTAAAAGCTTTCGGTTTTGAAAAATCTATTTTTTTAAACGAAATATAAGGGATATTTGAAACCATAAGTAGGGACAAAAACAACATTGCAATAGGCATTGTTTTAAAAAACACAGGCATATTTTTCATTAAAATTGGTATTGTTTTAAACGTTAAAGACTGACCTGGATCTGCAGCAAACAGTTCATAGCTTAATACAAAAGATACTAAAACCCCAGCTGAAGCTGGAGTTGGCAGTCCAATAAAAGAATTACGCCTTACCACACCATTGTTTTTAGCCTTAACATTAAATCTTGCAAGTCTAAAAGCACTACACAAAATAAATAATACAGCTATTGCTAGGCCAACCTTATCCATTGTATTTAAAACTAATTGGTACATCATTACAGACGGTGCAAGTCCAAAAGAAATCAAATCGCTTAAAGAATCAAACTGAACCCCAAACTCGCTTGTGGTTTTCGTTATTCTAGCAATTCTCCCATCCATAACATCAAAAGCTATAGCAAGCATAAGAAACCATGCCGCTTTCGTAAAAGTTCCGTTTATTGAAGAAATTATCGATAAATAACCAAACGTCATATTACCACATGTAAACAAACTTGGTATTATATAAATGCCTCTTTTCAATCCACCACTCATTTTTATTTCCATATTTAACATAAAATTGCAAATATCGTTACGCCGGATACAACTTTATCACCTTGTTTCACTTTAATATCAACATTTTTTGGCAGGTGCAAATCAACCTGTGAACTGAACTTTATTAGGCCTATTTTATCACCAATTTTTAAAAAATCCCCAGGATTCACCCACGATACACATCTTCTTGCAAGTATCCCTGCAATTTGTTTAACAATGTATTTTCCATTTTCATTTTCTATAGTTATAACATTCTGTTCGTTAACTACATGCGCTCTAGGATTCATAGCTCTTAAGAACTTTCCAGGGTTATACTCAACTTTTAAGACTTTTCCGGAAACTGGCGAGCGCTGCAAATGGACATCCAACACAGACAAAAACACCCTTATGACTTTCTCAGTTTCATTTTCGCTCAGTTCTATAATTGTCCCGTTGCACGGTGAGAGCACTAAATTGTTTCCTTGTGTTACTTTTATTTCCGGATCTCTAAAAAAATACAAACAAAACACCGAAACCAGACAACACAAAATTCCAATCAGAATCGAAATCAGACCATAATTAGCAACAAGAGACATTATACCTAAAACAAGCGAGACACCAACAAACGGATATCCTTCCTTTACAATTCTCACAAAACATTCCCTTCTTTACCCTTACTAGAATCACATGGGTGAAACAAGGTGATTTTAGTAAAAATATAATGTAATGTCAAAAATTACATGATAAAAAATTAAATTACTTCTAGTTCAACTATTTAACTTCCAATATAAATAAGCACTTATGAAGCCATCAATTTCTCCATTCATAACCAAATCTATACATGACATTTCACAACCTGTTCTGTGATCTTTCACTAGTTGATAAGGCATAAAAATATAGGAACGTATCTGATTACCCCATTCTATGGCACTTTTTTCACCATGATGCTTCTCAGAAGAAATCCGCTGTTTTTTTTGTTCAAGTTCATAAAGTTTAGCTTTTAGGAGTTTCATTGCAATTGATTTATTTTTTATTTGTGAACGCTCATTCTGCGATTGTACTACTAGTCTTGTTGCCAAATGCGTTATTCTTACTGCTGAATCTGTTTTATTTACATGTTGGCCACCTGCTCCAGAAGATCTATATGTATCAATTCTTATATCTCTATCCTTAATAATTATATCAATGTCGTCATCATCTACTTCAGGTATTACATCAACAGAACTAAACGATGTATGACGCCTCTTGTTTGAATCAAAAGGTGATATTCTAACAAGTCTATGAACACCTATTTCAGATTGTAATAATCTGAAAACAGATTCTCCTTTTAAGATAATTGTTGTATTTTTTATGCCTGTTTCCTCTCCATACAAACTATCAATAACTTCCATTTCAAAACCATTATTTCCTGCCCATTTTGAATACATCCTAAGCAACATATGTGCCCAATCGCATGATTCTGTTCCACCTGCACCAGCATGTATGGACATAATTGCATTATTTTTATCAAACTCTCCAACAGGTAACTTTACTTTAATTACAAAATCTAATAATTCTTTCTCGAACTTTTTACTACAATTTTCGATATCTTTTAAAAGAGTTTCATCATTTTCAATAACAGCTAACTTCTTTAAATCCATTAAATCTTTAAGCTGTACACATAATTTATTGTATAATGTGCAGACATTCTTTAAACAACTAAGTTGCCCCATAATTTTCTTAGATTGGTCCTTATCATCCCAAAAATTTGGTTTTGATACTTCAAATTCAAGGCTCTTAATTTGGATTTTTTTTGAATCCAAATCAAAGAGACCTTCTTAGGAGATCTAGTTTTCCCCTTTGCAATCGAAGCATTTTAAAGCTCCTTTAAACCACGCATTACGAATAAAATATTCAGAAGAATTTACAATTAAAAAACACTTTGGAGTAACCAAATAGAAAAACATAAAATTTTTAGTAAATTTCCACTCATCTTATCATTTTATAAAAAATTAAAACACGTATTTTAGTATATCTCTTAACACAAATAAATCCAAATTTTTATGTGATACACTTAAAAGGGGCCATCCGCCGTGTAAAAAATACTATTGTTAGCAATAGTACACTACATAGATATATAAACAAATCGCCATGCTTTGTATAAAAAGTTTGAAAATTATTTTGGGAAAAACACCCTGTAAGTAAGATATTTTTCGATAATGAAGATTTTACAGTAATTATGCCAGATGGTTCAATAATTCCAGAAATTCCTGAATTTGCAGACACTAAAACAACTTTGCGAGTTTCAATAGCTCTGAATATATTCATTACAAAATGTTGATCAGGAACTGGTGTAGTTAAGAACCAAGCATCATTTGTGTGATTTGTAAGAACTTTTGCACCTGCAAGAGCAAATCTTCTTGAAATATTTGGAAAAAAATTTTCAGAGCAAATAATTGCCCCAAGATATATTTGACCGTTGTTAAAAATGTTTGCATCTGTACCTTTTACAAAATCTCCAACTTGATTTAAATTTCTCAAAAATTTCAAAAATAAAGATTCAAATGGAATGTATTCTCCGAAAGGGATTAAATGATTTTTTTTATGTATAGTTTTATACTTCCTACCATGTTCGAACGCAAAAACACTATTAAATAAGTTCCCATTTTCATCTTTATGCAAGGATCCTACTATGTTAAATCCTCCAGCTGTTTTTGTTATAAATTTTGTCTCATCATAAAGTCGTTTATACTCTGAAATAGATGCTGGAAACACAGTTTCAGGCCATAAGACTAAGTCACATTTTGTTTTGGAAATTTCAACGGCTAACTTTCTAAGGGCAGATAAAATATCATTTTTATAACGTCGATCCCATTTTTTATACTGATCAATATTTGGCTGTACAATAGCAACGGAAAACTCTTTATCACCAAAAAATTTAAATTTATTGATTCTAAATGCTCCAAACAATAAAACTGTTGACATAAAGATTAAACCCAAAGTTAGAAAATTATTCCATAAATATTGTTTTTTGTTTTTTATTTTCACCAATTCTCTTAAATTGGGGTTTTTACGGAAAAATTTAAGAACATAGAATGGTTGTTTTGAATTTGAAATCCAAAAATAAAAACATAAGTTCCAAAATATTACAATAAAAGACACACCGTATACGCCAGTAAATTCGGCTATTTGTATTATCGCTGTAAATTTAAACTGAGAATATCCAACTAACATCCACGGAAATCCCGTAAGAAAATACGTTCTGACATACTCTAGCAAAATCCAAATACACGAACCTGAGAAAACTATAAGAATATTAGAACCTAGTTTTTTTTTAAATACATTTAAAAAAAAACTCCACACCCCCCAATACAACGAAAGATAAATCCACATAACACAAGCTACAATTATTGTTTGGCAATAAATTCCAGTGCTAAACTCGACAACTGCTATAATCCAATAAAGCCCTAATACATTAAAAACTCCACCAGAAATAAATCCATAAAAAAAAGAATATTTTGTATTTGCCTTCATTGTTGCAGAAATAAGAGGAATAAAAGATACCCACATTAAAAAAAATAAATTCAGTCTAGGAAACGCACATACAGTTAGCAAACCTGTGCTAACGCAAGGGATGATTATTCTATAAATTATTCTTTTCATCACAAACTTTCATGGCTCAAAAACTATACCTACATATTTTTTTATATTATCCGCAACAACACACAAAGTATACCAGGCATACAAATCCAACAAACGATACCATAGCACCTAAAAACACCTCCTATTCCATTTTTAAATTCACAACTATAATATTTTTTTACTTTCTGTTTTATTACTGTGACTTAGTATGGTAGTTGCATTATCTTCCACAACATTTCTTATATTTCTTCTCACTTCCACAAGGACAAAGATCATTTCTTCCTATTCTATTTAAATCTTTAAATTTATTTGGACTATTCCTAATAGTATTATTTTTCACTAAACTAGGATTTACATTTGATAATTCCATACCTTGATGTTTTATATCAACTTGAACTCTAAATATATACTCTATTGTATTTTCTCTTATTCTTCTCATCATAGATTCAAATAAAATAAAAGATTCTCTCTGATATTCAATTTTTGGATCTTTTTGTGCGTAAGTTCTAAAATTTATACCTTGTTTTAACTGATCTAGTTCATATAAATGGTCACGCCACGAAGAATCTATCATTTGTAAAAACACAACCCTTTGTATATAAGACATTACTTCTGGAGTAAGTTGTTTTTTCCTATCTTCATAGGCTTCAAAAACTTTCTCTACAATTTCAGATCTAAGAATTTCTTTCGTTATGTAACCCATTTTATCACTATTTATAATTTTATATTCAATGCAAAAAATTCTAAACAACCACGCCTCTATACTCACCCAATCCCATTCTTCTACATGTTTTCTTACAGTCCAAACACAAATATTTTCTTCTACTGATTCTCTTATCATATCTTCAACTATTCTTGTTATTATCTCTTCTCCATCCAAAATTTCATTTCTTAAATTGTAAACAACTTCTCTCTGTTTATTCATAACGTTGTCAAAATCTATTAGTTGTTTTCTTATGTCAAAATTCATACC
>JAITOH010000028.1 GCA_031290055.1 Endomicrobium sp.
TAAATAGAAAAAATCATGGACAATCTGCGGCTCTTATAGCCATGAGGTTAATGAAAAACATGGGTGCGACACCTGATGAAACAGCAATAATAATTTCTGCTATTGGTAACCATGAGGAAGGAGTAGGAGATCCTGTTAATCCGGTGGCAGCTGCGTTAATTTTAGCTGATAAGTCCGATGTACATAAGACAAGAGTAAGAAATCCGGATATTTTAAAGTATGATATACATGACAGGGTGAATTACGCTGTTGTAAAGTCTTTTTTGAAAGTTATAAAAGACAAAAAAATTATATCTCTTCAACTTACAATTGATATGCAAATATCTAAGGTTATGGAATATTTTGAAATTTTTATATCAAGAATGGTTATGTGCAGAAAAGCTGCGAGTTTTCTAAAGTGTTCATTTGAATTAATAATAAATGATAGGAAATTACTTTAAGTGCACAAATTTAATTGGAGATTGTGGAGTAGCTGTGTGTTATTGGCTTTTTCAATTTGGGCTTTGTGGCCGTCTGTTAGTTTGTTGTTAATCTCTAATGAAAGAGTAGAAGTTGCACAAAAAGAAAAACCTTACATTTTTAATAAGAGTTTAAAATTGGGTCTGGATTTAAAAGGCGGAACAGATATTCTCTTGGAAGTTGGTACGATGTCTCAAACAGGGGAAAATGTAAATACTGAGGATGTAGTTGATAGAGTTATAGAAATAATTAGGAATAGGATAGATCAGTTTGGTGTTACAGAGCCTTTGATTGCAAAGCAAGGAGCTAAATGGATAGTAGTGCAATTGCCGAGTATTAGAGATCCTGAAATCGCGAAAGATTTAATAGGGAAAACTGCACTGCTTGAGTTTAAGATAGTAGACACAAGTGATGAATCATGCCGAATTCTTGATCTGTTTTCAAAGAAAAAAACTACATCTGCAAACTTTAGGAGAAATTTATTTGCATATCCAGATATAAAAGTTATTATGCCAAAAGGGTCGTCAATTTTTGAGAGTAAAGAAAATACAGACTATTATGTTTTAGGGGAAACTCTTTTAACAGGATCGGCCATTAAGAATGCGAAAGTTAGTTTTGATGAATTATCCGGACAGCCCCAAGTTTTAATAGAATTCAATAAAGATGGTGAAAAGGCTTTCGCAAATATTACTAAAAGAAATAAAGAAAAACAATTGGCTATCGTTCTTGATGGTGTAGTACAAGTTGCTCCTATAATACATTCAGAAATTCCTTATGGGATGGCGGCTATAAATGGTAGTTTTAGTAGTCTAGAGGAAGCGAGGCTTCTTGCTACTATACTAAGAGCTGGTGCTCTTCCAGCTTCTGTTAAAATAGTAGAGGAAAGAATTGTTGGACCGTCTCTAGGTGAGGATTCAATAAAAAAAGGATGTTTGTCATCTCTTATAGGTATTTCAAGTATTTTCCTTTTTATGCTTGTCTATTATCGGTTTTCTGGATTAATTGTGGATATAGCCCTTGGTTTTAACTTAATGTTACTTCTAGCTGTTATGGCATATTTCCAGTTTACTCTCACACTCCCAGGTGTAGCCGGTATAGCTTTAACGCTTTCTATGGCTGTTGATGCTAATGTACTTATTTTGGAAAGAGTGAGAGAAGAGCTTCTTTCTGGGAAAGCTATGAGAATTGCAGTAAGTGTTGGTTATCGAAGAGTTTTTTGGACTATTTTTGATGCAAATTTTACAACTCTTATAGCTGCATTTTTCTTATTTAAATTTGGAACTGGCCCTATAAAAGGTTTTGCAGCTACTCTTTCTATAGGTCTTATCATAAGTATGTTTACTTCCGTAGTCTTAACCAAACTTATATATGAACTTTTATTTAGAGAAAAATTTTTATTGAGAATAAAAATATAGTTGGGGTTGTACAAATGCAATTTTTTAAATTTACAAATATAGATTTTATAAGAAATAGACGTAAATTTTTTGTAATTTTTGGGTTGTTGTTTTTGTGGTCAACATGTGTTATAGTTCGTAGAGGTGGGTCTAATTACGGTATTGATTTTACTGGTGGTATCCTTATGCATATTTCTTTTCAAAATAAAGTTGATTTGAGAGATCTTCGAATTGCATTAGAAGAAAGTGGAATGAATTCTTTTGAACTTCAAAGTTCAAATAATATCATTATAATAAGGGCAAAAAAAAGTGTTAATTTTCAAGAAAAATTAAAAAATTCAATTCAAAATTTTGTGCAATCAATGTTTCCAAATAATTTAGTAAAAATTGAAAGAATTGAGTATGTGGGCCCTGCTGTGAGTGAATATCTTTCAAGACAGGCAATCTACGGGTTTTTGTTTGCTTTTTTGGGCATGATTGCCTATATTACTTTTAGATTTAAATCTAGTTTTTGGGGTATAGCTGCAATTTTGGGTGTTATCCACGATGTAGTTGTGACTTTTGGTTTTGTAGTTCTTCTTGGCAAAGAAGTTAACATAACAGTTGTTGCTGCTCTTCTCACAATTGCAGGGTATTCAATTAATGATACAATAGTTTTGTTTAATAGAATAAAGGAAAATTTAAAACTCGCTCTAAGTCAGAATTTTGCAGTTTTAGTGAATAGGAGTATCAATGACGTTCTTGCTAGAACAATTGTTACGTCTATAACGGTATTTATCGTAGCATGTTCGCTATTTTTCTTTGGAGGCGAAGTTCTGCATACTTTTGCATATGTAATGGTTATAGGTACTGTATTGGGAGTCTTCTCTACAATATTTGTTTGTGCTCCACTTATTTATGAATTAGAAATAAAAAGGAACAAACGTCTAAAAAAAAATACCTGTAAGACAAAATGAGTTGTTTTTTAATGAAGTGATACAAAAATGGATAGAATTGAATTTTTTTTGACAAATGCGTGAAATAATTTTCAATATTAAATTCTGCAATATTTATGTGAATACATGAAGAATGTGTTTTAATGTTGTTGCTAAGGCTCATAGAAAAAAATATGTTGTGGAGAATTAGCTCTAAAGTATTGAGGTAGAAAGTTGTGTTTTGTTGAAATGTATTAGGGAAAAACCCCAAAAATGATATTTTTTTTTCTTTTAGTCTATAATTTTCTGTTTGTTCTAGTGTTGCCTTTAGTAGTTATCATCCTTTTAATTAGTAATAAATATAGAAAGGAAGTTTTTTATAAATTATTCGAACGTTTTGCAATTTGTAATTCTTTAAATAAAACTGCAAAAAAAACTCTTTGGATACATTGTGCTTCACTTGGTGAAGTGCGTGTTGTAGAAACAATATTGGAAAATTTTGAAGAAGAATATTTTGTTGTTTTGACGTCAGTTACAAAAAGTGCTAGAGAATACGCCCAAAAATTACAGAAAGTGAACTTTGTTACTTTGTTACCTTTAGACATTTACCCGATCATGCACAAAACTTTTAATGTTATTAAGCCAGATCTTCTTATACTTATTGAAACTGAGCTTTGGATAAATATGCTGTATATTGCGTTTCGTAATGATGTAAAGGTTATTCTAGTTAATGCTAGAATGTCTGATGCTTCATTTAAAATGTATAAAAGATTAAAATTTTTCTGGAATAAATTTGTAGGATTAATAAGTGTTGTTGTTGCAAGAAACAAAGAGGATGCTGAAAAGTTTAAATTTTTAACAACTGGCAAAACAAAAATTGTTGTTTCTGGAAACATAAAATATGATAGAAATTTTATACTGAATTCAACCAGAAAAGATTTTTTTTTAAAAAATGAAGATTTTGTTTTTACGGCTGGCAGCACAAGAAATGGGGAAGAAAAGTTTATTGCAAACGTATATAACAAAATAAGTTTTGTTTGTACTAATGTTAAGTTCTTTGTTGCTCCAAGACATCTTTCAAGAATTAAGAATGTGGTAAAAATCCTTGATGGTAGCGACGTTAAGTATTCACTGTTTTCCAAAGGTGATTTTAAAAACAATTTTATTTTAGTTGATGTCTTTGGTAAGTTGCAAAATATATATTCGGTTTCCGACATATGTTTTTTAGGGGGATCAATTGTTAAAAAAGGCGGACAAAACCCGATAGAGCCTGCTGCATACGGTAAGCCAATTTTATTCGGTAGAAATATGAATAACTTTAAGTCTGAGTCAGAAATTCTTATAAAGTTCGGAGGGGCTCTAATTGTTAAGGATGTAGATGATGTAGTTGAAAAAATATGTAAATTTATATATGACAAAAGTCTTATCAGAAAAGTGGGACAAAATGCTTTAAGAGCTGTTACATCACAAAAAGGGTCGTTAGCTTTTACACTTAAAGAAATAAAAGAGATTTTAGATGGACAGTAAGAAATTGGGCAAATTTGTTACTTACATATGTAGGATCATAGATAAGACTTTGAGAAAAAAATCATTAAATGATTTTTTTCATTATCAAAAACCCGCAATTTATTCTTTTTGGCATGGGAATGAACTTCCTATGCTTATGTTTAATCAAAAAAAAAATATAGCTATTATGGTAAGTATTTCAAAAGATGGTGAGCTTTTAACTCAAGTTTTACAAAATTTTGGATACTTTACAATCAGGGGATCTTCAAGCAGAGGTGGAAAAAGAGCACTTATAGAAATAATAAAATATGCTCGTAAAGGACATGCTGTAGCTTTTGCAGCCGATGGACCTAGGGGTCCTTATCATAAACTTAAGTTAGGGGTTGTATATACAGCTAAAAAAACTGGTATGCCTATTATTCCAATAAGTTGCTCTCCTAAAAACAAAATTATAATCAATAAATCGTGGGACAAGACAATAATTCCTATGCCTTTTTCTAAGATGATACAAATTTATGGAAACCCTATTTATGTACATGATAGTGACAATATTACTGATAAGAAGATTCTTGTAGAAAAATCCCTAAATAAATTATTTGAGTTTACTGGAAAATACTATTGGAATAAAGATATTTTAAAACATTTAGAATATCATCCTGCTCCAAAAATTTTAATAGTCCAACCTAGTAGAATTGGTGATATAGTGTTTTCCTTACCAGTTCTTGTAGCGATAAAGAAAAAATATCCTAACTCAAGAATAAGCTGGATTGTAGATGAAAGATGCGCTGGAATTTTAGAAAACAATCCAAACCTTGAAAATATTTTTGTCTGGAACAGGAAGAAGTTTTCTTTCAAATATTATAAGAATTTAAGCTGCAATTTAAAGGGACAGAAGTTTGATTTAAGTATAGATTTACATGGACTTGCAAAATCTGCAATGCTTGTCAAAATTGCGGGTGCAAAATTTAAAATAGCATCGTCTTCTACAAACGGCATGAGAGAATTTTCGTGGATGTTTTCCAAAGAAATAAAATCTACTAATAATAAGTGGCATTGCGTAGAACGTCATCTTGAAGTTGCTAAGTTTTTAGATTGTAGTTATGATATACGGGATGTCAGCTATCCCATAGCAATCCCAGAAAAAGTTTTTAAAGATGTTCTAGAAAAACTTACTCATGTAGGCGTATTATGTACGAATAATATAATAGGGATTCATCCTGGAGGTGGATGGATTTCTAGGCGATGGGAGAGTCATAAATTTGCAATTCTTGCTAAGAAATTAAAGTTAGAATTTAATTCTGAGGTTGTTATTATTGGAGGTGAAGAAGGTGGTGCAAGTGAAAAAGGTTTAAGTAAAGAAATAATTGATAATTCTCAAGTTAAAATAATTGATATGTCAGGGGAATTTACATTAAAAGAATTGTGCGCTTTTTTGAAAATGTGTAAAGTGTTTGTAGGTAATGAAGCTGGACCTATACATATTGCAACAGCATTAAATGTACAGTCAGTAGCAATTTTAGGTCCAACAAATGCAAAACGTACCGGACCTTACAAAGGTAATACGAAAGTTGTACAGCATAAAGTGGATTGTCAACCGTGTAGAAATAAAAACTGTAAAAAATTGATATGCATGCGTTGTATAAATGTTTCTGAAGTTTTTGAAGAAATAAAAAAAAAATATGGAAATTTTGATAATTAAACCGAGCTCATTTGGTGATATTATTCAAGCGTTGCCTTGCGCAAACGCTTTAAAACAGTCATATTATGGATGTAAGATAAGTTGGGTTGTTTTTAGCAACTGGGCTTCTGTGCTTAGAATTTGCACCGATGTTGACAGAATTATAATATGGGACAGAAAAAAAAAAATAAGAGGTTTTTTTGAAACATTAAACCAAATAAGACAAACCAAGTATGATTTAATTATAGATTTACAGGGACTTTTTAGAAGTGCTTTTCTAGCAAAACTTTCCAACGCAAAAATCAAGATTGGTGTGCCAAAAATGAAAGAATTTAGCAATTTTTTAGTAAGACAAGTGTATCCTGAGAGTAGAATAACAAATGCAACCCTTCGTAATCTTGAGACTGTACGTTTTTTAACAGGCAAAACATTTAATCCTAAAGTTAATATAAAATTAAGTAGCTTTTCTAAAAAAAAAGCAGAGCATATTCTAAAAAAAGGGGTTATTAAATTTTGTCATTCTAAAGAAACCAATTGTATGGTAGAGGATTTAGAAAAATTGGATGATTCAGT
>JAITOH010000029.1 GCA_031290055.1 Endomicrobium sp.
AAATTTCTTCTTTTTATCTGCTCATCACTATTGTCAATCATTCTTTTATCTGGTCTACCTATAAGTTTGCGCAAAAAATGTCTGAAATTTTCCATGTATTCAAACAATGCCGGAACAACAATTAAAGTTAATATTGTGGAGCTTACTACCCCACCTATCACAACTATTCCCATTCCCCTTCTAAATTTCCCTAGTTCACTAAATCCTAAAGCTGTTGGAAGCATACCTGCTATAAGAGCAAAAGATGTCATAAGTATTGGACGCAACCTAACAGTTCCAGCTTGTATTATAGAATCATCTATGCTCAAGCCATTTCTC
This sequence comes from Endomicrobium sp., assembly GCA_031290055.1. Classification (GTDB taxonomy): domain Bacteria; phylum Elusimicrobiota; class Endomicrobiia; order Endomicrobiales; family Endomicrobiaceae; genus Endomicrobiellum. The sequence continues at coordinate 319 of JAITOH010000029.1, forward strand.
ATCTGCTGTTGTATATAATCGACCAAAAGAATTGAATTTTTTGCAACAATACCTAGTAACATTATCATGCCTATCATCGTAAATATATCTATATACTGTTTTGAGAGTATTAAAGCTATCACTCCACCGATAATTGCAAGAGGCAAGGCAATCATAATCGTAAATGGAATTACAACAGATTCGTACAGGCTTGCCAATACCATAAATATGAATAATAAGGAGAGAGATCCTGCCTTAATAATACTTTTAAACATATCCCCCATTTCTTCACTATCTCCTGAAAGTTTATACTCTATATTTTTCCATTTTTCCAAATTTTTTGCGCTAAATTTTTCTTCATTAAAAATTTTTTCCGTTGATTTTTGAATTTCACCCATAGCACCACCAATACCAATATTGCCTTCAATAGAAACATAAGGAGATTTATCTCTTCTGTATATTTGTGTAGGACCATAAATTTTTTTCATAAATGCAACGTTTTCTAATTTCACAAGTTTATTATTAACATTGGTTATATACAAACTATCAAAATTTCTTATTATGTCTTTTTGATTATTTTTAAGATTGACTTTTATGTCATATTCTAATCCACCTTCTCTATATACACCAGCTGAGGCACCATCAATCATAGCTCTTATTTCGTTGCCAACTGTAAGTGAACTTACACCAAAATTTTTCATTTTTTTGGGATCCAGCTTGATCTGTATCTCAGGTTTTCCAGGTTTATAATTGGACTGTATATCAACAAAGTGAGGTATTTTTTTATATTTTCTCATAAGCTGTGTAGCAACATCATGTAGAATATTAACGTTTTCTCCAGAAAGTTGTACTATAAATTCACTTTCACCATCATTACCCGAATGAGAGATTTTTGTAATTGAAAACTCAAGTTCATCTCCAAATTTTTCTTTAAAAAGATTTCTCAAATAATCTTCCATTTCGGATGTAGTCCGAGTTCTTTTTACGATATTTCGTTTTTTGGAAAACACTCTAAAAAAATCTATTTTAGAATGGCTAGGGATCATTTTAACATACATACTAGTCTGATTTGACATCGTCGAAAAAATATTCCCAAAACCTATGGCTGAAGAAACTAGTTCAATATTTTTATCTCTCATAATTATTTTTTCAATCTGTTTTGAATAATTATCCATTTGGTCTAAAGAAATTCCAGGTTTTGCTACAACTTTAATATTGAACTCCCCTCTTTCTATTTTAGGCATAAACGATGCTTTCAAAGACTTTTTGGCTACTAATATTGTCCCAAAAAATATAAATGTTGAAATAACAAGAGTTATGAATTTTAAACTTATTTTATATCTTCTAAAAAGTCTAATCTTTTTTTTTATAATAAGCGATACTAATTCTTTATACGATCTTTCAATAAAACTAAAAACTATACTAAACCATCCGACTGTGACAAATCTAAAAACCCTAAAAATTATTTTTGGTTTTACACCTATTTTCTTATACAATTTTCTATGGTCAGGAATAATATACGCAGAAAGTAGAGGAGCTATCGTTAAAGCATCTAAAACGGATATAGACATAGCAAATACAACAGTTAATCCAAACTCCTTGAAAATCTGACCCATAATTCCACTCAAGAAAGCCATAGGAAAGAATACAGCTATGACAGTAGTTGTAGTAGCAATAATTGCTAGCGTAACTTCACTTGTACCTTCGATCGCTGACTTTATAGGATCTGCACCTTCTTCGTAATGTCTAAAAATATTTTCGCGTACAACAATAGCGTCATCTACCAAAAGTCCTACTATTAGAGACAAGGACATCAATGAAATAACATTTAAACTAAATCCGAAAATGTACATAAAAATAAAAGCACCTATTAAGCTATTAGGAAGAGCTAAAGCTGTAATAAAAGTGGACCGCCAACTTCCCAAAAATAAATATACAACTCCGACAGCAAGTAAAATACCTTCAAGTATTGTAGATTTTACATCATCAAGATTCATTCTAATACCGCGCGTAGTGTCTGAAATTATAGTAAGATGCGGGGTCCCATTGTGTTTCTCATATTTTTTATTTACTTCTGTTATTTTTTTCTTCAATCCGTCAGAAATTGAAACGTCATTTCCTTTTGCCTGTCTGTAGACAAATATCAAAAGAGACGTTAAATATTTCGTTTTTCCATCTTCTCTTATAGCAAGTCTTGCTCTTGAAACTTCAGATTGAACACCATCTTTGACTTCCGCAACATCTTCTACAGTTACAGGTCTATCATTCCCCAAAAAATTTACAACAATATCATTTATTTGTTCTATCGACTTAAGTTCGCCAATAGTTCTGAATGAAATTTCGTCAGGCCCTTTATCAATTTTTCCAGCAGGGATGTTAGAAGTATTAGATTTTATTTTTGCGGCAAGTGCTGTAAGATTAAGTTCATGCGATTTAAGCTTTTCTTTATCTACATTAACATGTATTTCTCTTTTTGATCCTCCTACAATTTTTATTTGTGAAATACCTGAAACACGCGCTAAATCTTTAGAAACAATATCATCTGCAAAATCATATAATTCTTCAGGGGTCATACTTTCAGATTTCAGACTTAATGAAACAAGAGGCATACTGTTTATATCAGCTTTAATTATGACAGGTTCTTTTATGTGTTCAGGCAAAATAAGTCTTATTTGAGCTATTTTATCTCTTACCTCTTGTGCAGCAATATTTGAATCCTTTGAAAGTTCAAACTCCCCAAAAACAATAGAGATACCATCTTGGCTAATCGAACCAGAATGTTTGAGTCCTGAAACACCACTCAAAGCGTCTTCTATTGGTTTTGTTACAAGTTGCTCAATTTCTGTAACTCCTGCACCTCGATAATTTGTCGTAATAACAACATAAGGGAACTCAACATCCGGAAACATTCTAACGCTAAGTCTGCCAAAAGAAACAACCCCAAGAATTAACATTACCACAAGCAATGCTGAAATAAAAGTAGGACGTTTAATGGCTACTTTTTCTAGACCCATATTTCTTCCTTAAATATTATTTTTATCACTATCTTCAATTCTTAACTTGCATCATAAAAAGTTTTTGCTTTATTGTTTATCTTTAGCAACTCTAAAATATTTTGCAAAACACTTAATATTGCATCATCCATATCTTGTTCACTCCGTAAAATTTGATATGTTGTAATTCTTCCTTTAGAAAACAAAAATCGATTTTCTAAATGTCTTTGACGTTCTATACTTTCTATTTCAACAACTAAGGATAACCTCTCATTGGCATTTCTCCAATTATCTACAATTTGAATCCAATCAACTTTTTCTTGAACTGCAGCACAGTCAGCAAATTTTCGTGCCGCAATTTCTGCAGATTCATACCCTTTATTTACAGTTCTTCTAAGTCTAAAATCAAGAGGTAATATATACACTGCCCCAACATAATATGATGGTCTATCCAAAGTCATTATGCGTTTATCAACACTGTTAAGTATGTAATGCCCTCTTAAGAGCAAATCTCCACAAGAATTTTTTTTATAAGCTATATGATCAAATAAAGCACTTTTAACATCCTCAAGGGCCGAAAGGACATCAAACCTAATAACTTTTTTTACTAGGACTTTATTTTCTCTAAAATTATTTTTTCTATTTAATAGTTTTTCGACTTCATATGCAACCACAGTATCACCAAAATTTAAAAATTGATTAAACACTCTGTCTGATTTATTTTCTTCTTCGTAAGCAAGTTTTAAATTTAATTCTCTCAATTTTACAGCAATCTGAGATTGCAATAAATCCGATCTTTCAATTAAGCCCATATTATATTTTTTCTGATTCAAATTCATAATTTTTTTTGTTCTGCTTAAAGACAATTTTTTGAAAAATACAATTTCTCTAGAATAGGATAAATCCCAGTATGCATTTTTTGCATTAAACAAAATATTCTGTTTTTTATATTCAAGTTTATATAAAATTGAATTCGCATCTGCTATTGCTTTAGCTATATTCGCTTTTGTAAATCCTCCATTTATATCTTTCCATAATGATTGTTGTACCTTAGCAAATATAGTTGAACCATTCACATTGCGTTGTTTA
>JAITOH010000031.1 GCA_031290055.1 Endomicrobium sp.
ACAATTTATTTTTTGGAAATGCTTTTTACATCTAACAATAAAAATAAACTCTAAACATCAAAAAATCATATCAATTTCCAAAACTAACTTTCTAAACATATAGTAGCTCAGAAAAAATTGCTTATATATTTTCTTCACATCCAAAACACTTATTAGTAACTCGATTAACTGCTTATTGTTTCTCTCCATACTTCCCCAATCACTTCTAATATCAATTTTTTCTATTCTTAAATGCCTTCAGAGAGTTTTCTAAAAGCATTGATATAGTCATAGGTCCCACACCACCAGGTACAGGAGTTACTTTGATATCCATGCTTTTCACTGAATCAAAATCAACATCCCCACATAAACCTTCGATTGTTCTATTAATACCAACATCTATAACTGTTGCTCCGTTTTTAATAAAATCTTTATTTATAAAATTTGGTTTGCCAACAGCCACAACAAGAATATCTGCCCTTTTACATATTTCTCTTAAATTTTCTGTTCTTGAGTGAGCTACTACTACTGTTGCGTCACTTGCAAGTAAAAGCATTGAAAGAGGTTTCCCAACAAGATTTGATCTCCCTATAACAACGACGGTTTTGCCTTCAATTTTTATATTTGATTTATGTAGTAAATGTATAATCCCAAGTGGCGTACAGGAAACTAGAATATTTTTTTCAATTATTTCACTCCAATTCTTCGACAAACTCAAACTACCAACATTAAAGGGATGAAGTCCATCAACATCTTTTAGTGGACTTATTGCACCAATACATTCTCTGACATTTTTGTTTTCAGGAAGTGGTAACTGCAACAAAATTCCGTCAATTTTTGCATCGTTATTCAAATTTTTTATTAAATTAATGACTTCTTTTTCTGATGAATCTTCGTCAAGATTATAATGGAACGATTCTATCCCAGCCGTTTCACATGCTCTAATTTTAGATTTAATATACATCTGACTTGCAACATTTTTACCAACTAAAATTGTTGCAAGTCCAGGAACTTTTCCTGTCATTTGCTTGATTTTAAAAATTTTTTCTTTAATTTCAATTCTTTTTATTTCTGAGATTATTTTGCCACTAATCAGTTCCATTTTTTATCCTTTAAAACAAAACAACATCAAGTAATACAAGAAGTAATACAAGCAACATCGCAATACAATTTAACAAGCTGATAAATATGTCCACCTTTTAACGAATAAGTCTACCAATTTGTTTTGCAAAAAAGCAATGTACCAAAAAATTTTTGCAAGGGAAAATATAATTTAGTACAATTATTGTTGTTTTTCAATTAACGGGAGGGGTCGCATAGTTGGCTTAGTGCGCTGGTTTGCTAAACCGGTGTACGGATTATAAGGTTCGTACCGAGAGTTCGAATCTCTCCCCCTCCGAGCAAACATTTGGTTACGAGGCTTTTTCAATTGCATGTAACCATAGGCACAAGCATGTTTGAGCTGTTTTTCTCTATATGTCAATGTTTTACAAACAAAAAGTGCTGTGCCTCATTGTTGAATTTCTCATAAAGCGTTTTTTGACGTTGTCGAGTTACATTAAGATGTTTTGTAGTTTTTGTGCTTCTTTGAAAATAGTTTTATTACCACTCACTCTAATATTTTTGATAAAACGCATCACTTCAAAAAGGTAATTTATACTTTTAAGATTAATTGTCCACCCTCCAAATGCTATTAACCTAAATTAAATTCGACACTCTTTCAAAGGTTCTTTATTTCTAAAAATCATAAAACAAAATAAATAAACATTGATGTAACACTTTATATTGCTATAACAAGATCTTAGGTATTAAGAAATCAATTGTTACTACAGGATTTTTACTAATTTCTAACAACCCCATTCTTTTACCAGAATTATTATCATGTCACATAGCATGTTTGAATAAATTTTATAAAGCGAGACTTTTGTAAATCTGTTTGATCAATAAAATTACAATTGCTGTTAATATCATTTTCAATGGCTATAAGCATGTTTGTTCCATGTTAGCTAGACTATTGGTGTAGTGCTCATGCATACTTTTCCACAAAAAAAAATTATAAACTCTTTGAGACAACATAAATTTCTTTCTCTTTGCAAAAATCCTATATTTATCCAAAGATCCAAAGAGTATATAAGCATAAGTTTTGCATGAACAAAACACATAAAAATTCATGAAATTCTTTTTGTTTTTACTATTTTTCAAAAAAATTTGCTACAATTCTTGTCAGAAGTAATAGAAGAAGAGGACAAGTATCAGTGTTAGAATAGTTTATATCGTCACTTATGATGCTCGTTTGTTCTAACTAGACATTGTTTTTTTATTTATATTTTATAATTCGGATACTTTTTATTTCATATTCATGATTGTGAAATATTTTTAAGTGATGTGAGTACTTATAGACTACTGGGAAAAGGAGGGAAAAATGGATTGTTATAAAAATAACTGCACGTACGAATGCTCTAATGAAGTACAACAAATGAAGTGTGTAGCTAAAGGTGCCAAACATGGACCTGCCCCTATTCCTGAAGAAGGGGAGTGGGTAAAAGTTGCGCAGATTACAGATATAAACGGTCTAACACATGGAATAGGCTGGTGTGCCCCACAACAAGGAGCATGCAAATTGACCCTAAATGTCAAAAAAGGTATCATTGAAGAAGCACTAATTGAAACAATAGGCTGCACTGGCATGACCCATTCAGCTGCCATGGCAGCTGAAATTATAACTGGGAAAACAATTCTAGAAGCATTAAATTCTGACTTAGTGTGTGATGCCATAAATACCGCTATGAGAGAACTTTTTTTACAGATAGTTTACGGAAGAACACAAACTGCGTTCTCTTATGGTGG
>JAITOH010000044.1 GCA_031290055.1 Endomicrobium sp.
ATTTTCTTTATCAAAACCTATATAAATTGCAAGATAACTTTCCTTTCTTCTCAAGGGGTATACGGACCCCACATCGTACGCAAATCCTAGTTTTTCCCTCAGCTCAACAAACAACCTACTTGTCATTCTGTTGCAACCCAAAATGGCATTCATCAATTCGACCGAAACAAAATCTCTACATGAAATACTAGGTGCAGGAAATCCAACAAACATGTATGCTTGATTAAATTTCCCCTTAATTGTTTTTATATTTGTGTTGAACCGTTTTCTAATATAAAAAAAAGGTTTTCTAAATTCTAGATTTTTGGGAATTGATGAAAAATATCTTTCTAAAGATTCTTTTACAACCTCTTCACTTAAGTTGCCAGCAACTGAGATTATGATGTTGTGCGCATTGTAAGAGTATTTGTGCCATTTTATCAAATCCCAGCAATTAATTTTTAAAACAGTTTCATGTGTGCCGTAAACAGGAAATGAATAAGATGAATTTTGATAAAATATCTTTGCAAATTCATCTAAAGCAGTTCTCCCTATGCTGTCCTTGCGCGAGTTAATTATAGCTACAGTATTTTGCTTTTCAAAAAACAGTTCTTTTTCATCAAATAATGGATTTAGCACTACATCTGCAAGAATTTCTATTGCCTCTCTAAAATATTCAGAAAGAAAAAACATACTGACACCACTCACATCATAATCAACGTTGCATGTTAAATCAACCCCAATATTTTCGATTTCTTTTGAAAGAATTTCATTGGAACGATTTTTTGTAGATTGTATCATAAGTTTTACAGTTAAATACGATACTCCAGCATTACTTAAGGTTTCATTTACAACAGCAACAGGAGTAAGTACTCTTATTGCAGCTACATTAATCCCATTGGTTTTATCAAATATAACTTTAATATTATTCTTAAGTTTAAAACTTTTCGCTCTACATTTATAAAAGTGAAATTGCAAGTTTTCCATGTCTTTTCCTATCTATAAGTAACTAGTTTTCGGTAATAATACCACACTAGAAATTTTTTCATGCGAATAATATCTCCTAAAAATTTTTTTGATATCACTAGCTGTTAAATTTTTTACTCTTTTTAAATACTCTGTCACAAACTCCGGATTGCCCATTAAACACCAATATCCATACATATATGCGATATCAAATGACGTTTCAAGAGAAAATTTCCAATTGGTTTGTATGGAAGGTTTTGCTCTGTTCACTTCCTCATCACTAATACGACCGTGAGCAATATTTTCAAATTGAGTTATAATTTCGTTTTTAATTTCTTCAATATTTTTCGGGTTAAAAATAGACATAACACAAATGTTACCACTGCCCATTTCGACCATAAAAGAAGAATCTATTGAATAAACTAAATGCTTTTCTCTGTAAAGTATTTTATAAAGTCTAGAACTTTTACAGCTCCCTAAAATGTTTGCAATTAATTCAGTAGCATAAATATCATTTCCAATCACACCAGGACCTATAAAACCTAATAACATATATCCTAATTCAACATTCCCACATTCAATTATATTATTCCCTTTCAGAACTTTTTCAACAACTAAAGGATCTTTAAGACGAGGATGTTTTTTAAATTTACCAAAAGTTTCATTAATGGTTTCCATCACACTGCCTTCATCAAAATTCCCTGACACAGCAACAACCATTTTTTCAGGAATATAATGAGTTTTATAATAATTACATATTTTCACTCGCGAAACATTTAAAACAACATCCGAAGTTCCTATAATGCTGTTTCTTAATACACTTGTTGTATAAATAGTTTTATAATACTTTTCGTACAGAACGGTTAGCGGATCATCAAAATGTCTGTCTATTTCTTCTACAACAACATTTTTTTCTCTGTCGATTTCATTCTGAATAAAGAGAGGATTTTGTATAGCATCTGCAAGCATTTTTATACTTTCAATTACACCGCATCTTTGAACACTTATGAAATACGCTGTAAATTCTTTCGAAGTAACAGCATTTATACATCCGCCCATATTTTCAACTTTTCTGCTCATTAAATCACCAGGATAATTCTTACTACCCTTAAACATAATGTGTTCCAAAAAATGTGCCAGACCAGCTTGAGATGGTTTTTCGTCAACGGATCCGACCCTTACAAAAACAATTATTGCTGTCACAAAACTATTTTTGTCACTTATTAAAATAGATTCTAATCCATTTTTATATTTTACAGTATCCACTTTACTATCTAAATACATCTACAGTAGCCTAATATTTTACGACATAATTTACAAAAAATTTTTGGTTGCTTTAGTTTTTGAGTTTAAAAAATTACATTACCCATGCATAAGTAATTCAAGTTTGCTTGTATAAACTAAAAAACAATGAGCAAAGGTTTCAAAATTTTAAAACGCGTACCCAAGCAGATAAAAACAAAATTGTTAATCTTAACATTAATATTTTTTTGATTCATATATTCTTCTAACCTTTCTATTTTGCTTATTAAAAATTTAATATACTTTTTTTAACTATTTTTGTACAATGCGCAACTAGCCATGAAAAATATTATTATACCAGAGAGATATAAATCAATAATCAACAAAATTTCCATTACTGCGAAAGAAAACAATTTTGATACGTATGCTGTTGGTGGTTTTGTAAGAGACTTATTTATTAAAAGGAAGCCTACTGATCTAGATGTAGTGGTTTGTAGTAAAGTAAACCTTGCAACTGAGAATTTGGTTGGAATAAACTTTTCTAAAATTCTTGCTGATAAGTATAACCTTAATAAGCCAGTAGTTTTTGAAAGATTTGGAACGTCAAAGCTAATCATGGATGGTGAAGAAGTAGAGTTTGTAATGCCAAGAAAAGAGTATTACAACATGAATTCTAGGAATCCAATTACACAAATTGCCACGTTGAAACAAGATGCTTTGAGACGTGATTTCACAATAAACACATTATTTTTAAGACTCAAAGACATGAAAGTGCTTGATTTCACCTTACAAGGTATTAAAGACATAAAAAATAGGATAATAAGAGTAACAGATTCTTCAAAGTCTGAAGTAATATTTAGCCAGGATCCTTTGAGAATTTTACGAGCTATACGTCAAAGTTTACAACTCGGATTTAAGATCGAGCCTACAACTTACAGAGCAATAAAAATTTCGGCAGCACGTATAAAAATTGTTTCTCCAGAACGCATACAAGATGAAATAAATAAAATTTTAATTGAAAAGTATCCCTCAAAAGCTTTCAATATGATGGAAGATATAAATTTGTTAGCAGAAATTATGCCAGAGGTTTTAAGATTGAAAAATCAAGAGCAATTTTTAATAAATTATGCCAAAAATAATATTGATACATCACTTACACATACTTTGAAAATTTTGGATAAAACAAAAAACAATATTGTCTTGAGAATGGCAGTTTTACTGCGTGGTACTATTGATACTAAAAAATATAATAATTTTACTAACAGTAAAGATTTTTTTTGTGGGGATTACAACTGTAAAAATGTTCAAAACGTAGAAATTATTTTAAAAAGACTTAAATATTCTGGAGAATTTATAAAAAAAGCGGTAGCCATTATACGAAACTACATATATTTTAAAATGTATACTAAAAAATGGGTGGACAGTGAAGTTCGTAGATTCATTAAAATATGTGGTAAAGAATTTGATTTGACAATAGATTTTTTAGAGGCGGACTACTGCAAAGACACTAACAACGCAAGTTTTATTGAGTTTAAAAAAAAAATTGAAAATTTAAAGTTAAAAAACGTATTGTATCCTCAATTAGAATTGTTTACAGGAGTCGAGCTGATGGATATATTTAAAAAGCCAGCAGGGCAATGGATAGAAGAAGTAAAAAGTAAAATAGAAGAATTGCAACTTAAAAATCCGGATATTACAAAAGAAGAGGCTATTGAAACAATAAAAAA
>JAITOH010000009.1 GCA_031290055.1 Endomicrobium sp.
TATATTCTACACATTTTAACAGATAAAAAGCAAATCTACATATAAATATTTACATATACAAAAACATATTTCAATCAAAAAAAAGAAACTATTAAACAGAAATATTCCCTAAATTTCAAATAATAAATTGTCATGCTTTAGAATTGTAAACTTAAAATCACTTTCAATTACATAACATTTTTAATTAATAGCATAACAACACCTAAAAAAATAACTAACTTTTAAAAACTGCAACAAAAAGCGGGCGATGGGACTCGAACCCACGGGCTTCTCGTTGGCAACGAGATGTTCTACCACTGAACTACACCCGCAAAAATTCACTAAAATACAAATTTAGAGATTTTTTATCTTTAACAAAAAGAATTATGCTGAGGGCGGGATTTGAACCCGCACCCCAAGTAAAGGACACGCCCCTCAAACGTGCGCGTATGCCAAGTTCCGCCACCTCAGCAACAATTTTTTCTTTCTTATGCTTTTTTTGCTTGTAAGAGTGTTTTTTACTATTTAACTAGACTGTTTTAAAATGCGCTATTGACAAACAGACACCCAATTTACAGTTTTAGAAAGTTTTGTAAGCACTAAAGAACTAACTAAAAATAAACAAGCCAATACTACGACTAACTTTTTAACAAAAGCCATTTTACTAGGAATATTAAAGATCTGTTCCGAATCATAACCACCAAAAATTCCAATCATTCCTCTACTTTTTCCTATATGAAAAAGAACTAAAAGAATCAATCCTCCGGACACTATACAATGAATAACTTTAAGAATGAAAAGAAAAAATATTGAGTTCATAACCTTGGCTTGGGATTGTAGCATAATATAACACACAGAGTCAATTGATGAGAGTAACTAAACTTTTTACATATAAACACGATTTTAAATTATGCCTCATCAATTTTTATTTTCATAGCAAAGTATTTGCCGACTTCATAACATTTATTTAATTCTTCTTCTGTTGGATTGAAAATAGTTCTTACAGATGGTTCTAAAGCAGCAAAATCACAAAGTATATTTTCAATCTTTTCAATAGCTTCACCACTCCATCCATAAGAACCAAAAGCAAACGACATACGTTTTTTAGACTTCGTTACTTTAACAAAATTTAAAAGACTCGAAATAATAGGAAGAATTTCTCTATTTTGAGTTGAAGAACCAAAAATCCAACCCTTTGCATCAAGAATATATGATGTAATATCTGTCCTATCATTTTTTGTTACATCAAATAAAACAGCTTCTACACCTTCAGAATTACAACCTTCGGCAATTTTTTTTGCCATCTTTTCAGTAGATTGCCACATTGTTTCATAAATTACTGCAACTCTATTTAAGGATGAATTAGATGACCAATAGTGATATTTCTTCATAATTTCAGAAATATGCTTACGCCATATAAGTCCGTGACTTGGAGCTATAAGCTCTATGCCAAGATTCAATTTATTTATAATTGAAAGTTTGTTAGCAATAAGTAAGTTGAAAGGCCAAAGTATGTTTGCATAATATTTTTGTGCCTCATCCATCAAAATAAAAAAATTAACTTCATCATCAAATACCTTATTTGTTGCATAATGTTGCCCAAAGCCATCACTTGAAAACAAAATTTTATCATGAGCAGAATAAGTAAACATACTGTCTGGCCAATGTATCATTGGAACATCTATAAAGTTCAGTATTCTTTTACCTATATTCAAATTCTGGCCAGATTTTACAACAATCCAATCACCACACACACCGTAGTACTTTATAAGTCCAAGTTTTGCTTTCTCAGTTCCATAAATTTTTGCATTATGACAAATTTTCAATATCTCTGGGAATGAACCTGAGTGATCAGGTTCAATATGATTGATAATTATTACATCTATTTTTGCAGGATCTACAACATTTCTTATATTTTTTATCCATTCTTTCTCAAAACCTCTGCGTACAGTATCAATCAAAGTGATTTTTTCATCAACAATTAAATAAGAATTATATGTAACACCTCTTCTTGTTAAGTATGTGTGATCATGAAAATGCTTCTCATTAAAATCTACTACACCAACAGAGTAAATATTATCTTTAACTAATTTAATAGCCACAAAACCCTCCTACATATATATTTATCACATTGTGTATGTAAGTTTATTTTATTATTTAAAGAAATCTTACTTATTCACAATCGAACAAATAGGACATTCTAAATACTCTGCCGAATAACTAGACTTACAAATGGAACACATCTTATTCCTGTTAATATGGCACGGGTTACAAAATTTTGGATTTAAACAGCCTTTTAATAATTCTACTTCACAGTTGGGACAAAAACATTTTTGACATTTTAGCATATTAATTATTCCCCCTTGAATTTAGATTTATAATTCTCTATGGCTTTATGTAAAGCCTCTGCTCCAAGATTAGAACAATGAATTTTATTTGATGGAAGACCACCCAATGCTTTTGCTACATTAGAATTTGTAAGATTCATGGCCTCTTCAAGTGTTTTACCTAGAGCCATTTCCGAAACCATTGAAGAAACAGCTATAGCAGCACCACATCCAAAAGTTTTAAACTTTACCTCTTTAATCCTATTATCCCTAACCTTTATATAAAAAGTCATCATATCACCACATATCGGGTTACCTACTTCTCCAATTCCATCAGCATTTTTTATTTCTCCAACATTCCTTGGATTCAAAAAATGATCCATAACTTTTTCCGAATAAAACGGCATCACTATCCTCCAATAAATTAGTTAACGAAAAACAAACAGTTTTCCAGAAACGTATATAGCACCAGAAAACATAATCGTTGAAATCAATTGTCACTATGACTACATAGTTTAAATAATTTTCTTTTACCAGTTTTTTTGAAATACGAGTAAAGCGGGGAAATTTCTCTTAACTTTTTAACAATTTTTGGGAGTTCTTCCAAAACGTAATTTATATCATCTTCTGTATTAAATTTCGACAAAGTAAATATGACTGAACCCTGAGCAATCGTGGCATCTATACCCATAGCAGCTAAAACATGTGAACGTTTAAGATTTTTACTAGCACACGCTGAACCACTTGCTACCATAATGCCTACAGCATCTAAAAG
>JAITOH010000036.1 GCA_031290055.1 Endomicrobium sp.
CCTGAGCTTGTATATGAGTGCACAAATAAATGGAACAGTGTTGCAGTGGTAAGTGATGGAACAAGAGTTTTGGGACTCGGTGATATAGGTCCTGAGGCTGGAATGCCAGTTATGGAAGGTAAAGCTCTTTTATATAAATATCTTGGTGGAGTTGACGCCTACCCTATATGTCTTGGCACAAAGGATGAAAGGGAAATAATACAAACTGTAAAAATATTGCAACCGTCTTTTGGAGGTATAAATTTAGAAGATATAGAACAGCCAAAGTGTTTCCCTATACTAAATAATTTGAGAAAAGAATGCAGTATACCGGTTTGGCATGATGATCAACAAGGAACAGCTTTGGTAACTCTAGCGGGGTTTATAAATGCTTTGAAAGTTGTGGGTAAACATATAGGCAGAGTAAAAATTGCAATGATAGGTGCAGGTGCCGCGAATGTGTGTACATCTAGATTGTTAATGCTTTATGGTGCAAATCCTGCAAATATAATTGTAGTTGATTCGAAAGGCACTCTTCATAAGGGAAGATTTGATTTAAAGTCTTCCCTTGAAAAATGGGCTTTATCTACTGATACGAATGCGAATAATGTACGCGGTGGAATTAGAGAAGCCATGATGTCAGCAGATGCTGTTATTGCTTTATCAGCTCCAATACCAGGAATGATTAAGAAAGAATGGATAAAAAATATGGCTAGAAATCCTATAGTTTTTGCATGTGCAAATCCTACGCCTGAAATTTGGCCTTGGGAAGCAAAAGAAATGGGGGCTGCCGTAATTGCAACAGGTAGAGGTGATTTTGCAAATCAAGTAAATAATTCTTTGGGGTTTCCAGGAGTTTTTCGTGGAGTGTTAGATGTAAGGGCTTCTACGATTACAGATAGTATGTGCGTAACTGCTGCTTTGTCACTTGCTTCATCTATAACTGATGGTAAAATAAGTCCTGATAAAATTCTTCCTACTATGAATGATTGGGATGTTTTTCCTAGAGTTGCTGCTGCTGTAGGTGTAAAAGCGATAAGAGAGAAAGTTGCTAATAAAAAATTAAGTTACGATAAAATTTTTAATGATGCAAAAGTAATGATAAAAAGAAGTAGGGCTATAACTGAGACAATGATCAAAAAGGGTTATATAAAAAGTGCGAAAGATAAAATCTAAAACTATTATTTCTATTGTCGAAGAATTATGTGCTGGAGCTAATTTTGAGTTGCCTGAAGATGTATTAACTTCTTTAGAACATAAAGTTTTTTTGGAAAATAACATTGCAAAGAATGTTTTAAAAGAAATTGTAGAAAATGCAAGCATTGCAAAAAAAGAGCAAATTCCGTTATGCCAAGATACTGGTACAGCAAATTTTTTTGTAAAATTTGGGAAAAATGTAAGAATTGATGGTGAGGAAGATATTTATAGTTCTATAAACAAAGGTGTTTCTTCAGGATATACAAAGTATTACTTACGTAAATCAATTGTGTCTGATCCCATTGAAAGAGATAACACAAAAGATAATACTCCAGCAAATATTTACCTTACTCTAGTGGATGGTGATAAAATAGAAATTACTTTCTTACCTAAAGGTGGCGGAAGTGAAAATGCTAGTGCACTGGAAATGTTCATTCCATCCTTAGGTTGGAATGGAGTGAAAGAATTTACTTTAAGTGTTGTAAATAACAAAGGGAGAAATGCTTGCCCACCTTTAATTATCGGTTTAGGTATAGGTGGGGACTTTTCATCTGTAGGACTTTTATCAAAGAAAGCTTTGTTGCGTAAAATAGGTAGTGAAAACATTGATCCTTTTTACAATAAAAAGGAAAAAGAATTACTAAAGGATATAAATAATTTAAATATTGGTCCTATGAACATGGGTGGCAAGACTACAGCTTTGGCAATATTTATTGAAACTAGTCCGGTACATATAGCTTCTCTTCCTGTAGCTGTAAGTATTCAGTGTCATTCTTGCAGGAGGAAGACAGTAGTAATATGAGAGTGATTTTACAAGATTTACTTTTAGATAGCAAAACTATTAAAGCTGGGCAAAAAATTTTACTTAGTGGAACCGTGTATACTGCAAGAGATGTTGCTCATAAAAAAATTATAGACATTTTAGATAGCAATGGAGAGCTTCCCTTTAATTTAAAAAATTCTGCGATTTATTATTGTGGCCCAACACCTTCAAAACCTGGTAGTGTTATTGGGGTTTGTGGTCCGACAACATCTGCAAGAATGGATATTTTTACTCAGAGAATTTTAAAAGAAGGTGTTAAGTTTTTTATTGGTAAAGGGTCACGATCTAAGACAATTGCCAACTCGATAAAAGAAGCAGGTGCAATTTATTTTTCTGCTACAGGTGGGGTTGCGGCACTTCTTTCTAAAACAGTAAAAACGGCTGATGTTGTTGCTTTCGAAGATATAGGGCCTGAAGCTGTTTACAAAATTGAAATTGAAGATATGCCTTTGATTGTTGCAATAGATAGTTTTGGTGGCAATATTTTTAATTTTTAATAATAGATTGTTGTGAAAAAACAAAATACGGTATAAAAATACAATACAAGAGAGTACTATCACAAAATTTGCTATGTTTTTAGCGTTAGATGTAGGCAATACAAATGTAACAGTAGGGTTGTTTAATATGGAAAGTGCAAAAGTTTTGCCAAATCCATTGAAAGTATGGAGAATGTCAACAATAAAAAGGCATACTTCTGACGAGTATGCTATGGTACTTATGAACATGTTTTCATATTCAGGGTTTGATGTAAAAAAAGTAAGATATGTAGCGATTGCGAGCGTTATTCTATCATCAAATTTTATTTTTGAAGAGCTAATAAAAAAATATTTCAAAAAAGATGTTTTTTTTGTGAATTATGAGAATAGTGGTGACCTTGTTTTTGCTGTTGCAAACTTTAAAAAAGTTGGTGCCGACAGAATTGCAAACGCCGTTGGTGCTTATTCCATCTACGGAGGCGAATGTATTGTTGTTGATTTTGGTACAACAACAACTTTTGACTGTTTAAATTCTAAAGGAGAGTACATTGGTGGAGCAATAGTTCCGGGATTAATTATCTCGTTGGAAGCGCTTAGATTGAGAACTGATCAATTACCTCAAATAGAAATTAGGAGGCCATTAAAATCAATAGGTACTGATACTGTTAAATGTATACAATCAGGGATTTACTTTGGGTATATAGGGTTAGTAAAGGAAATTCTTACAAGAATGAAAAAGGAAATAAAAGTGAAGCATGTAATTGCAACTGGGGGGTTATCAGAATTCATCTCATGTGAAATAAATGAAATTGATGCTATTTTGCCAAATTTAACCTTAGAAGGCATACGTATTGCATGGAATAAAAATCATAGGAGAAAATGTTGAATAAGATCTTTAGTTGTATTTTACAAAGTTGTTTTTTACGAAATATAAAATGATGCTATTACCTTTTTTAAAAGTACGTGTGTTTGGCTAATTTTTTAGAGTTTAAAGAGGCGGTCCCATAAAAAAATTTCAAATATTGTATATGGGGTATGATTGATGTTAATAATCGTGACATTGACATAAATCCGGTGCTTGTGAATACGTTTGAGTTTATAGTGATAGGGATTATTTTGGATATGTGCTCACTAAGTTTTCTTTGTTGGATTAGAAATGGAATATTTAGTATACTACAAATGAGTTGTAGTATTGCTTTGTATCTGGTAAAGCTTAGATAAAGGAGCTTATAAAAATGATAACTATAGAAAAAGCAACAGTTGAGCAGTTTAAGATGCATGAAACTGATACGGGGTCATCTGAAGTTCAGGTTGCTCTCTTTACTATGAGAATTAACTATCTTTCAGATCATTTTAAAAAATCCCCAAAAGATTTTGCTTCAAAGGTGGGATTTCTTAAAATTGTAGGACAAAGAAGAAGACTTTTGAATTATATTAAAAAACGTGATAAAAATAGCTATTCTTCGTTACTTAAGAAGTTAGATCTTAGAAAATAAGAAAGTTTGTTATAAATTCGTAAAAGGTACAATAAATACTCATATAATTAAACGCGTTTTAATTATATCTTTTGTACCGGTTTTGGATTAGTGAGGGTTAAAAATGTGGAATATTTTAAAAAAGAGCTAGAAATAGCCGGGAAAAATTTTATTGTTGAATCTGGTAAAATTGCTAAACAATCAAATGGCTCTTGCACTGTAAGAGTTGGGGATACAGTGGTTTTAGTTGCTTCTGTTGCTTCAAAGAGTACTAGATTTGGTGTAAATTTTGTGCCTTTAACAGTAGATTATAGAGAAAGAACTTACGCAGCTGGTAAAATACCTGGCGGTTTTTTTAAAAGGGAGGCTAGACCTAGAGATAGTGAAACGCTGGTAAGTAGACTTATAGATAGAAGTATCAGGCCTCTTTTCCCCAAATATTGGAGAAATGATACGCAGATTTCTGCTATTGTTCTTTCACATGACGGTGAAAATGATTCCGAGTTGATGGCTATTCTAGGTACTTCAATTGCGTTATGTATTTCAGATTTACCTTTTTCAACACCTGTGTCGTCCGTAAGAATAGGCAAAATAAGTGGTCAATTTGTTGTAAATCCTTCAATTCCAGAGCAAAAATCAAGTGTTTTAGATTTAGTTGTTAGTGGAACTGAAGAAGCTTTGACAATGATTGAGGCAGGTGCACAGGAGCTTCCAGAATCAGAAATGTTAGATGCTTTAAATATTGCAAGAGAAGTAATAAAAAAAATGTGTGTATTTCAAAAAGAACTTCCTGGGAAAAGTAAAATTGCAATTGTAGAGTCTGTTAGTGATTTAGCATTAAAAGCCGATCTTGAAGCGGAAGCTATTTCTAAAGCTGAAACTTGTGTTTCGATTAAAGATAAAAATGAAAGGGATTTTTTTTGGAGTTCTTTTAAAAAAGATATATTATTAAAAATTTTGGAAAAATATCCTAAAGAATTGCCAGAAACAGTAGATGCAATATTGGAAGGTATTTTTTGTAAAAAAGCAAGAGAGCTTATATTGTCTAAAAAGATTCGTGTGGATGGTCGAAGTTTTGAAGAAGTGAGACCTGTAGCTTGTGAAATTGGCCTATTACCAAGAGTTCATGGATCAGGTTTGTTCACAAGAGGACAAACTCAGGCTTTGGTCACTGTAACACTTGGAACTCCTGGTGATATGCAAATCATGGACGAACTTGTAGACGAGTATAAAGAGCGTTTTATGCTTCATTACAATTTTCCGGGATTTGCTACGGGTGAGCCTAGAAGTGAAAGATCTACGAGTAGACGAGAAATTGGACATGGGAATTTAGCCAAAATAGCTTTGAAACCTATTTTGCCGAAGGAAGAAGATTTTGGTTACACGATAAGAATAGTATCAGATATATTAGAATCTAACGGTTCTTCGTCTATGGCTTCAGTTTGTGGTGGTTCACTTGCTTTGTTTAATGCTGGTGTGCCTATGAAATCGAATTGTGCTGGTATTGCTATGGGACTAGTAAGAGGAGGTGATAGTTATGTTATTTTAACGGATATTATGGGAATGGAAGATGCTTTTGGAGATATGGATTTTAAAGTTGCAGGAACAAGAAATGGTATTACGGCTCTTCAGATGGATATAAAAATTTCAGGTCTTACTATTGAAATTATAGCTCAAGTACTTGAACAAGCAAAGCATGGAAGATTTCTTATACTAGCTAAAATGGATGCTATAATTTCTGTGTCTAAAAATAATATTTCAACTTTTGCGCCTCGTATAGCAATCTTAATGATACCTCAAAATAAGATAGGTGAGCTTATAGGTCCTGGTGGAAAAAATATAAGAAGGATTCAGGAAGATAATAATGTTAAAATAAATATTGAAGATAACGGTAAAGTATTTATTTCAGGTGTAGAATCTACAGGTGTAGAATCTGCAAAAGAGTATATCGAATCTTTAACAGCTGAGGTTGAAGTTGGCAAAATTTACAATTGCAAAATTACAAAATTGATGGTTTTTGGGGCTTTTGCTGAAATTTTGCCAGGTAAAGAGGGATTAATACATATCTCTCAACTTTCAAGTCGACATATAAAAAAAGTAGAGGATGTTGTAAGAGAAGGAGATAAGGTTAGGGTTAAAGTGATGGAAATTGACAAGCAAGGTAGAATAAATTTAAGTGTAAAAGCAGTTTTATAAAGAAAAAAATTTTAGGAATCCGTTATTTGTTTTGTTATCTGTTGAATTTTAATGTTTTTTATATTATGGAAGGGTCGATATGACTGATGAGTGACATTAAAGAAAAAGTAAAATCTCTTTACGAAATAATGCGTGATGAAAAAATTCGAGAACTAGAAATAAGTTCAAAAGGTTATAGTGTTTGTATAAAACGCAAAGATCCAAATAGAAATAATAATGAAGTTATGTATCAACAAAATAGACAAGCTATTGGAGAAAAAGGTGTAAGTTATGAAAGTGATAAGAAGAATGTACCACAAATTTCTTCGGAAACAATAAAATCTCCAATAACGGGCATATTTTATAAAGCTCCATCTCCGTCATCTCAAGCATTTGTAAATGAAGGTGATGTTGTTGAAACTGGTAAAGTTGTGTGCATAATTGAAGCAATGAAAGTTATAAACGAAATAAAGGTTCCGTCTAAAGTAAAAATATTAAAAGTATTAATAGATAATGGCCAAGCGGTAAATTTAGGCCAAGATTTATTTGAAGTGGTTAAGGTGTGATATATGGTTTGTGAGAAATAGAGTATGGTAATGGGAATTTTTTATGAAATTTACTGTGAAGAAGAGTCTTAGTAGCACTCAAATTTGTAATAAAACTTAAAGTTTATACAATATTGTTAATTGTTTATTTTTAGAATAATCCTCCATAATAGTACACAGCAGTAAAGTAATTTTCATATTCTTTTTGTTTCTTTGTTCTAGTAAAATAATAGCGTTAGAATAAAGACTTATTATCTGGATATAGCAGAGAGACATACTTGTTCCTATGAGAAAAATCAAAAAATTTAGCAGTAAGAAGCAAAGTGATTTAAAAAACAAAAATTCAGAGTTAGCAACTCTATTTTTTTTTCTGGGATTTGTATTAAGTGTTTATATTTTTATAGTACCTTACAAGTCAGGTATTCTAGGGAAAGCATTCTTTACAGTTATATTTGGCACGTTTGGAACAGCTTCGTATATCTTACCATTAATTTTTTTACAACGTTTTGTAATAATGTGTGATAGAGATCATAATAAATTTAAAAAAAAATATTACTTTATATGGTCTCTTATTTGTTTCATTTCTTGTTCAATACTGTTTGAATCTATGCGTTTTATATTTGCTTTTAAAATTCATGGAGGTTGGATTGGTAATAATTTATATCCATTTTTCAAAGATTTTTTAGATGTTTGGCCAAGCTTTGTAGTGGTTTTAATTGTTTCCGCATTTTTTTTTATAAACTTTCTAAGAATTTTTATAAATTTTCTAGGTCGCAATTTTTTTATAAGTCCTAAAAATGTAACAAGTTCAAAAGAAAAAAAAAGTAAAAATATAATTTGTGGAGATAAGAATAAAATACAAAAAAATATTATAGAAAATACTAAACATGAACTTGTAAAACCAAATATTATAAGCAAGCAAGACAAACAGGAAAAGAAAAAAAAAATAGCACAACCAATAATTGTTAACCAAGAAAAAATTCCCTGCAAAAATTTTAATTATACACTCCCTTATACTGATTTGCTTAAAAATGATTTTAATGAAAATTTTGAAACGAATAAAGCGGAACTTTTAGCTAAAGCGGAACTTTTGAGAATTACTCTTTCTGATTTTGGTATAAATGCAAAAGTTAAGGATATTATTCCCGGACCTTTAGTAACTCGTTATGATTTAATTTTATCTCCAGGAGTAAGAATACAAGCTGTGTCAAACATTATAGACAATATTTCTCTGGCTATGCGTTCTGCGTCTATAAGGGTTGTCAATATACCTGAAAAAGCTGTTGTAGGTATAGAAGTCCCAAATTCTTCGAATCTTGTTGTTGGCCTAAGGGGAATTTTAGAAGAAAGTGCTTTTAAAAATTCTAAATCTTTACTTACTTTAGCTCTAGGAAAAACTACTGAAGGATTAGGCTATATAGTTAATTTAACTTCTATGCCTCATCTTTTAATTGCAGGCGCTACAGGTTCTGGAAAGAGCATTGGAGTTCATACGATAATACTTTCTATTTTGTATAAAGCTCGCCCTGATGAAGTAAAATTTGTACTAATTGATCCTAAACATGTTGAAATGTCTGTATACAAAGATATTCCACATATTTATAATCCATGCGTCAGAGCAATTGAGGCGGATATAATAACAAATTCTAAGGAAGCATCAGAAGTTTTAAAAAAATTGGTGCTTGTTATGAACGAAAGATATGCTAAATTTGCTAAGAATGGTGTTAGAAATATTGAAGATTATAACAATAAGATGTTTGAAATTTTTGAAAAAAAAGAATTTTATATTGTTGTTATAATTGATGAACTTGCAGACTTAATGCTTTTAGTACAAAAAGAAATAGAAGATTCTATACAACGTTTATCTCAAATGGCACGAGCTGTAGGCATACATTTAATTCTTGCAACACAACGCCCTTCAGTTAATGTTATAACAGGTGTTATTAAAGCCAATTTACCTGCGAGACTTTCATTTCAGATGACGTCAAAGGTAGATTCGAGAGTAATTTTGGATATGATTGGAGCTGAAAGATTAATGGGCAAAGGTGATATGTTGTTTTTGCCACCAGGAGAATCAAGACCAGTTAGACTTCAAGGGGCTTATGTTTCACTTAATGAGACGGAAAAGATAGTATCTTTTGTGAAAGAACAAAATTTCCCTAGGATGTATGAACCTATGGTAGTTGAGGTCGTAGGCAAAGAGAGTTTTAATGCAAATGAGTTGAAATGGGGAAAGGATTTAATCTCTGCTCTTAAACTTATAAAGAAACGCAAACGTGTATCACAAGATTTGCTTAAGGCAAATTTTGGTAGTTCAGCTAGAGCTACAAATTTGCTAAGTATTCTTGAAACTGAAGGTTTTATAGCAAAGCCAGAAGGTACGAATAAGTGGCAAATAGATTATGGTAGAATAGAAGAATATCTAGAAGATAATAGAAAGTTGGAAAAATATTCTGAGTAGTTTTTTAGCATGTAGAAATTTATTTTACACTTTTAAAAATTAATGATTTGCGGGTTTATCCAAGTGAGAAGGTAGTTAAAACTTAGTAAAAATAAATAAGAAGGTTATTATAGAATAATAATTTTTTTGGTTGCTTCTTACTATTCGATTTTGGTACTGAAGTAGTTTATAGTTTGAAGTTGCATAAAACTAAAAGTACTCTTTTTTTAATAGCATGAAAAAGATTAATATTTGTGTTTTAGTACTATTAATAATTTTTACGTCTAATATTCTTGCTGAAGTTTCTAGTACAGATAATTTAACTAAAATTCTCTTAAAAATAGAAAATTCAAGCAAAAAAATAAATACTCTAAAAATGGATTACGTACAAAACGTATTTTATGAGTATACGAAAGAAAGAGAAGAAATAGCTGGAACTTTATTTTTAAAGAAACCCAGATATATGTATATAAAGCAACTGTTGCCATTAGAACAGCAAATATATATCGACGATAAAAAGATACTGATTTACACTCCTAAAGACAAACAAGTGGTAGTTGATGATTTGAAAAACGTTATTGGTGTATATTTTTTACCATCACTAATTTTAAATTTTGGGAGTGGTTGGAGAGAGATAAAAAAAACAAATATAATAAGT
>JAITOH010000067.1 GCA_031290055.1 Endomicrobium sp.
TATCAAAGCTCTTATTTCTTTTAAAACATCAAAGGCAATGTTTACTGCTCCACTAAATTTATACGCACCATGTGAAGTCCCTATTGCAATGGCTAAAGAATCAATTTTCGTTTCTTCTACAAATTTTTTTGCTTCTCTAGGTTCAGTTAAATGTACTCTACCCGAACCTACACCATCCTCTATACCGCCTAAAGTTCCAATTTCAGCCTCTACTGAAACACCTTTTGCATGCGCATATTTAACAACTGAACGAGTAACTTTCACATTGTATTCATAAGTCGAAGCCGTTTTCCCGTCTTCCATCAAAGAACCATCGATCATGACCGATGAAAATCCAAGCTCTATTGCTTTCATTACCGATTCCAAAGAATTACCATGATCCAAATGAATTGCGACTGGAATGTCTGGACTTTCTATAAGAGCAGCCTTCATTAAATATCCCAAATACGTAAAATTTGAATATTTCAATGCTCCCCTACTAGCCTGAATTATAACAGGAGATTGCGTTTCTCTAGCCGCAGACATAATTGCTTGTATCTGTTCCATGTTATTTACGTTGTATGCACCTACTCCATAACCTTTTCCCATTGCTTCTTCTAAAATTTGCTTTGTAGATACAAGTGCCATCTTCTTTTCACCTCTCTTTCTACTTATTTTTTATCATTTTTTCTTGCTTTTTAAAACTATTTTTAACAATAGCATTATTATACAGCTTAACCTTCTCGTAAACGCCGATATTTCTAAACCTTAAGTACCTCTCATGAACAATTTCTTTACTGCTTTTAGATTTATACTGTCCAATGTACTTATTTAAAGCACTTTTTAAATTTATTGCTGTTTTCCCCGGGTTATGATGAGCACCACCTAGCGGTTCTTTTATGATTTCATCTATGATTTTTAAATTCAATAAATCTTTGGCTGTTATTTTCATTGCATAAGCAGCCTCAGGGGCTTTTGAAGCATCTTTAAAAAGAATAGCAGCACAGCCTTCCGGAGAAATAACCGAGTAATAAGAATTTTCAAGGCTCAAAATTTTATTTGAAATGCCTATACCTAGTGCTCCACCGGAACCTCCTTCACCTATGACAACACTAACAATTGGTACTTTTAAACACGACATATCTCTTAAGTTTTTTGCAATAGCTTCAGCTTGTCCTCTTTCTTCAGCAGCAATTCCAGGATATGCACCAGGAGTGTCTATAAAAGTTATTACAGGTCTGCTAAACTTTTCTGCAAGTTTCATTAGCCTCATTGCTTTTCTATAACCTTCTGGATAGGCCATACCAAAATTTCTAACAACATTTTCTTCAACGTCCCTACCTTTTTGGTGCCCTATAACCATAACTTGAGTATCATCAATCGTAGCAATACCTCCTAAAATCGCTCTATCATCACCAAAAACTCTATCACCATGAAGCTCTACAAAATCTTTAAATATGAGCTTAATATAATCTGCAGAGTAAGGCCTTTGCGGGTGTCTTGCAATTTGTACTCTTTGCCAAGGAGTCAAAGATCCGTAAATTTTTTGTTTTAGCTCATCTCTTGTCTTTTCTAGATCTTCAATTTGTTTTGACAAATCAACACTAGTATCTTGAGAAGACTTTTTTAAGTCATTGATTTTTCTATCAACTTCAATAATTGGTTGCTCAAAATCAAAAACTCTTTCCATACTATCCTTTTCCCCATTCCCAAAAAATCTCGCTAAGATCAACACTACAAAATTATCAATACAGCAAACTTGCACGACAATAATCTATAATATACTCTTGATCTAAATTTAATAGTAAATACAAATAACTTATAATTCAGCAGAATAAGCTATTCTAAAAATTGTTTCTCCAGAACATCTATATTTATCACAATTACTTCCATTTTTCAAACAATCTCTTAAAATGCAATCAATATTTAAATGCTTTTTTAAAATAAGTTTTAAACCAAGATTAAACCTTGCATCAGCAAAACTGTGAATGTTGTCATATTCCATCATAAAAAAAATATTCTCTTTGTGCAGAGGTGCTATCGCATTTACAAAACCATAAATTTTAGAACTTGAAAAAAGTTTTATATTAGCTCCAACATTTAACATAACTCCCTCAGAAAAAATCTCTCTACCAATAATAAAGTATATGCCTTTACTTTTTTGTAAATATTTTCCACTTTTTGAGTCAAAAAAATAACCCTGCCCATCATAACCCACTGCTAACCCAGGCATAACCATACTCCCCTCATAAATTCTAAACTTTGCCTGCAAAGCTGGAATTGCAATTCCAACTTGTTTATTAGAAATAAAATTACTCCACTCCCACGACAAGCCCAAATTTAAGGATTTTAAAATACCAAATTCGACTTTAGAAATTAGATCGCCTTTAGAAGAAGAAAATCTCAATTCTGCATTATAAGAACCGCAATTTAACATTTCCAATCTAGGTGTATCTATTACGGATGTTCTACTAGCGTAAGATAGGGAAGCAAGAGTAACAACCAATATTAGATAACTTAAAATGATTAACACCTTTTTAGACATAAATCCTCTTTAATTTTAAGATATTTAAGATAAGTTTAATTGTATAAAGTTTAGCGTACCAAATCAACTTTTACAGTGATTCAAATTAACAACAACTACTTTATCAATAAGATTTTTAAAACAGAACTCTTAGAAATAAGTTGTCTAAATAGAACTAATTTACCTTGGAGTAATTTTCTCAGAAACTTTCATTCCTGTTTTAATTTCAATTCCAGTAAGAACATAGTACAAAATTTTAGGAATTAAACCATCTTTGGCAAAAACATAAACAGTTGAAAGATACGCTTCTTTATTATTTATTTTAATTTCAGCTCTGGGTTTATCTTGTTTAATAGTAAGCCTTATCATTCTATCTGGAATGGCTCTTAGAGTTAAATTATAATCAGTGCTGCTATTATTGCCATTGACTAGCTTTATTCCATAAGCTCTTCTTTCAAGTGCTGTTATCTCCTCACGCTGTCCATGTTTTGCATATAAAATCCAATAAACATCTATTGGGTTAAATTTGTCTATGCTACCATCATTATTTAATCTAACATCATACATAACAACATTAGCATTTTTATTTCTTTCTATTGTAAAAAGGTTTCTTTTTACAATTTGAGAAGATGCAATTGAATTTATAAACAATCCCGCGACAATAAAAATTACCACATTTTTTTTCATTTTTATTTCTTTCTTTTAAAATTTTTAATACTTACAAATTATATTACTTATATCAATTTCATACTTCACATATAGTCAGTAATTACATTACCGTAAAAAAGTTTTTACAATCTTATAAGTATCTGTCAAGTACCGTATTTATACTTGGATAACAAGTAATCTAAGCAAATCCATATCACTAAATGATACGCAAGTAATTCTTTTATTAAACAGAGAATTCATATTCTAAAAAGAATAATTAGAAATTTCAACGAAAAGACTTTAGAATTGGCTTTATAATACAGCAATTTTTTGCACATATTTATTAAGTAAGCACGAATTCATCTGCATATATAAAAATATTTACAAGTTTTACAATTAGCCTTATCTTCCTCATCAAATTCGAAATTTTCTCCGCTACTTATTTCGTCAAGCAAAACTTTAACAGTATCAATACACTTATCATATACTTCTTTCTGTTTGGGGAACTTAAGAATACTTGATTTTTTTATATCATAAATTCCACACTCAGAAACAGTAAATCCTGACTCTTTTTCAAATATGTACTTGTACAATGGAAGTTGTAAAGACTTTATTACCTTTTTAATATTTTGTCGATAGAAATTATTTGTTAATAAATCGATGTGTTTTTCTAAAATAATATTGTTTGTAACATGCCCAGTTTTATAATCAAAAATCATATAATTCTTACCATCGCTATCTATTCTATCTATTCTGCAACTTAAATTATAGATCTTTCCAGTTTTTGTTTTAATGCTTGAAAAATAATTCCGCTCACAACCGTAAATGTTTTTATATGACCTTTTCCTTTCGCAATCTAAAACATTTGTCATTCGATGTTTTAAAACTTCTTTTATCATAAAAGCATCTTCTCTAAGCTTAAAATAACAAGAATTTTCAAAACTGTTTTCAAGTTTTTTTAAATAATCTTTCTTAAATTGCAAAGATTGAATTTTTTCAATGTCAAGTCCCTCATGTAATGCACCTTTTAAAAAACTATGTATAAAATTGCCTATGTCTTTGTCTAAAAGTTCATGTCCAACTTCTAGCCCTCCCTTAAGTAACAATACGTATCTAAAGAAAAATCTAAGTTTACAGTTTAAATAAATGTCAAAACTACTGTGCGTATAGTGTCTGTTTGTAAGATATTTTTTGATGCTTCCAGTTTTTGCATATTTTAGTTTTACAGACTGTTTAATTGAAAATTTAGGCAAGCAAAATTTATTTATTTTTACGGCATTAATGTCATTTTCTTCTAGCTGTTTATTCCAAATAAGTAATTCAATAAATCTACTCCTTTCGTCTTTTTCATTATCAGGATAAATAAGGGTTACTTTTTTTGCACACGAAATGAGCCTCTGAAAATGATACTTCTGTATCTCAAGTTCCCTATTTGCCATATCAATTCCCAAAGCATACATAATATCTTTAGGAATAAGAGAATATTGTTTTCTAATCTTCGGCATAGATGAATCAGTCATACCAACAATAAAAACATTATCAAACGAAAGGCTTCTTGACTCCCAGAAGCCTAATATTTGCAATTCTTTAAGCGATGAACCTAATAAAATTATGTTCTTGTTTTTAATTAATTTTTTAAAAATATTAAAAATCTCTTCATTTTTAAATTTTTCTTTAGCCAATTCATCAAATTTTAATTCTTCTACCAAAGACAACAATATTTCCATAGCTTCAATATTTAATAGATAGCTACGAACAGAACTTAAAGAATATATTTTTTTCAAAAAATTAGACAAGACAAAAGACAAATAATTGAAAGTGTCGATTTCACCCCAAGATATAAAAAAAGTGTCAAAAATTTCTTTTAATATCTTTACAACTTCTTGTTGAGATATATACTTCCAAGCCTCAGTTGCAGCAAGACTTATCTCACGTATAAGATTCTTATTACTTATAATTTCTTCAAAAAACACAAATACCTTATTACTTAAACAACTTTCTGAATTTTGATCTAAAGCTTCCTCAATCATATGAGCAACAATTCTTGAGATTGAGCTTTCTCCAAAAAATCTCATGTTTTTAAAAAGTGGATTGGCCAGCACTTTCATAATATCCTTTGAATAGTAATACTGGCCTTTTTTTGAAAGCTGTGCCTCTATAACTGCATCTAGTAGAGAAAAGACTGCAGTCTTTTCAACAGGGTATCCTGTTGAAATATTACACCTGTCTGTAATTATCGAAATTTCAGATATCACAGATTGCAAGATTTTTGAATCTGGAACAACGATAGCAGTTTTACTGACATCAGTATGAGAATACTTACCAATAAGGTTTTTAAGCAAAGCCCCCTGAGATTGATCATCAAAAGCTGAATATATACTTAATTTATATTTTTTTTTATTATTGCATATGTTTGGCAACGGTTCTTTAAATATTGAATAAAGATTTCTTAAAATTTCATATTCTTTTGGGTCTCCTTGAGTAATAACTGTAAGTTTTTTGGCATTATAAATCTTTTTAAAAATATCTATTTCAGTTTTACAAAAATAAAACGGTGACATCAATACTATCTCGTCAAAACTACCTAACAATAAATCTACTTCCATTTCAGAAGTCTTTAAAAAGCTATATCCTTTTGTAATACTCGATGATAGTTTTAAAGCATTATGAAAACTTCTCCTTATTTTAAAAATACTTCTCAATAGATTATTGATATTTTCTGGAACATCGTAACCTATTTCAGGGTTTACTTTTACAGCTTCAAGACTTTCTATGGAAACATTTTCTAAATCTAATTGTTCAATAAAAAATAAAATTTCAAATGCCCAATCAATAAAAGAAGCAAAAGATGTTTTACCACTTAAAAGATGTGGCTCTTCGTTTTCAATAATTTTAAATATCATAAATGCAGCTTTTATATCAGAAATTTTTATAAATTCTGTATTATCAAAAATAATTTTTTCAATAAATTCATGAATCGTAAGGAATACAGGTGGGAAGAAAGATTTTTTTTGCTTTTGGGCAATATTTTTTTTAATAAACAAAAAAGGCCTTTGCCCACCAGTTATTAAAGCAGTCTTCTTAGTAGATTTTAAAATATAATCTGATGTAAAATCTATTATATTTTCTTGAATATCTATATTTATCACACTTCCTGATATCTTATAATTTTTAAACATTACATTTCATACTCTAACAAATAGATTCCAATAAAAACAAATTCCTTACCGGACAATAAAAATTAACATCCAATTTTGTTCTTTGGTAGCATACAAAAAGTTTCGTATACACGTTTACTTCGCAATGACACAATTTTTTCAACGTTCACAATGTATGCAATAATTTTTTTTTGGGGATAAATTTCAGAAACAAAAGTGAGGTAACTTTGCACCTGTTTTCTATTATTTTCTTCATTGTATTCCGAACTTTTAAAATCTACTACAATAATTTCATCATTGTCTATTATGAGTTTATCAATCCTAAATGTTTCGCCAAAAGCATTCACAATTTCTTTTTCATTATAAATACTGTTTTCATTATACATAAACAACTTTAGAATTTTTTCAGACTCAAGCAGTTTATTGATCTTTTCTCTAGCAAATTCGACATTTTCAGAAAAAAATTTTCTTTTTGCAAATTCAATAGCTTGATCTATGATGTTATCTATATTTTTATCTCTTAAAGATGTTATCTTTGATAAAGCATAATGTACAATTATTCCCTTTTTTTTTGCTTTGTTTATATCAAGTTTAGCTTTATTTATATTTCCAAAATGTTTTTGTATATCTCTATAACCACCACCTATAAAAGTGTCTAAAACAATCGCATCTCTTTTATAAGTTTTTTGATCAAATACTCTCTTAGAACCTTGAATGAGATTATTATCCCCCAACAGTATTGGAATTAGATTATTTGAAGTCCCATGTTTTGGTGGTACTAAAGCATAAAATTCATATTTTGTTCTTGTCATAGAAACATACAATATATTAAGCTCAGACAATAAAGAGTCCAATTTTGCTTTTGTATATATTTTCTTTGCTCTAGAGGAAAATTTCGCAATATTTTTAGATATGTTTAACAATTTTATTTTTTCTCCTGAATTATCGAAATACAGCTTATCAATGGTTCTTTCTGAAAGTTTAAGAAAAGGAATTATAACTACTGGAAATTGAAGTCCTTTAGCTTTATGTACTGTAATAATTTTTATACCACTTTCTGGTGTGCTTTTTATAAATAAAGAGTCTTCTTCGTCCTTTAAACTATTAAAATAATATAAGAAATCCCTAAGCCCGAAATCTTGTTTTTCAAAATCTTTTACAAGTTCTAAAAAACACATCACAAACCCTTTACAATTTGGGAAATTGTTTGTAATTTTAAATTTACAGATAATTGCAAGAGTTAATTCATAGACAGATATAAACCCAGCTTTCACAAAGAAACCTTCGAAATATTCACTCCAAAGGTGCTTGTATTTATATTTAAAAACCTTATAAAAATTTCCAGTTTTATTTTCCTCATTGAAAGTAAATATAAACTGTTCAAAAACACTCTTATCAATATTTGTAACTTTACTGAATACATCTCCAAGAATAAAAGAAGAAAAAGATAAAACGTCTACTGGAGAATTGATAAACATAAGTAGTGACACAATTTGCTTTATAAAATTATTGTTTTTTATATTTAAAGTTTGTAAGGACTCCACTGCAAGTCCATTTTCCAAAAGCCAAGAACTTACAATAAATATTTCTTCTTTTGTTCTGCACAAAACAGCTATATCTTCCAACTTAAATCTTTCCAAAACTTGGAAGACATATTTTATAAACTTTTGTTTTATGTTTTCTTTAATATTTCCACAAGCTTTGTCAACTATGCATATCTCAATATATCCGTAATCATTTTCTCTAGCTGTCTCTTGTCCAGAAAAAGAGTACGTTTCAATAAATTTTAGAAAATCATGACCAGCATTTTTGTCCTTATAAATTTCATTTAAAAATCTTTCAATATTCTTTTTTGAAAAAACACTGTTGTTAAAATCTACAATGACCTTTCCGCTCCTAAAATTTTGCAAAAGATATTTTTTATCAACGTTTAAAAAGTTAAATTCTTTTGTCATATTATCAAAAATCTCAGCACTACCACCTCTAAAAGAATAGATAGCTTGCTTTACATCACCTACATAAAAAAATGTTCCGCCTGTAGCAAGACTCTCTTCTAAAAATCTTTTAATTCCAACCCATTGAACAAAACTTGTATCTTGAAATTCGTCAATTAAGAAATGCACATATTTTTTAGACAGTCTGTAATACAATTCAGGCATAAGAACAGCATTTTTCTCAAAAAAACCAACTGTTTTTTTATTTATTTCATTTAAAAATATAATACCTTCTTTTTTGGATTGGTTATTAAATTCAAATGCTACTTTTGAATATATATCAGAATAAACTCCATAATAATCTTCCATGTAAAAAGTACAAAAAGACTTAATATCTTTATTTATTTCATTCCAAAGTTCATCTGCCATAATGTTAACTGTTGCATCTTTTCTATATTCAAGAGTTTTACGAGCAAATATCAACGGGACTCGCATTGAAAAAAATATTTTGATACCCTCTTCTAGGACTCTCTTGACAGCTTTATTATAATGATGATTAATTTTAATTTTTGATAAGTATTTAGAAAATCTTTCAATTTTATATATAATTTTTTTCGCCTTAAAAAAAAATTTTTCGCTAAAATTTAACTTTTCACTAAGTAAAATATCCTTTCCTACGTTTCCTGATTTCTCAAAGACTTCTCTAATCTCACTATAAATATTGTTTTTGGGAATCCAGTTCAAATTTTCTATTAAATATTGCCTCATATATCGCAACACAATAGCATTCAAACTTTTAGAAAGTTGAGCTTTTTGTAAAAAAGTTTCTAAAGCAAACAAAAGATTTTTAGAGTAGTCTTTCTCTATTGTAAAATTAGGTGAAATATCAATATTTATAGCGCATGATTTTAATAGATAGTTTTTAAAACTATCTATTGTACTTATATTAAAATCGTCGTAAGATTCAAAAATAGTTTTTAAAACAAACGCGCTTCTTTTAGCGATTTCGCATTTTGTAAACCCTAAATCATCAAAAAAATCGCCTGTATCCAAAAACAGTGCAGCTTTTTTTAAGTAGTTTATAATCCTGCGCTTCATTTCAATAGCTGCTTTATTTGTAAAAGTCATAGCTATCACATTTTTTATATTTGTGTTACAACAAAAACCAATCAGGAGATGAAGATATCTTTTTGTAAGGTTATAAGTTTTACCAGACCCTGCAGATGCTTGCATAGAAACTATTTGTGATTTACACATAGAATT
Source organism: Endomicrobium sp. (assembly GCA_031290055.1). Classification (GTDB taxonomy): domain Bacteria; phylum Elusimicrobiota; class Endomicrobiia; order Endomicrobiales; family Endomicrobiaceae; genus Endomicrobiellum. The sequence continues at coordinate 9,507 of JAITOH010000067.1, forward strand.
GTAGGTTAATATTCTTTTGCTAATTCTCTTGCAATATCTTTTTTTTTCAAATATTCCTTTTTATTGTATAACTTTCTGCCTTTTGCAAGTCCTACAAGAAATTTTATTTTGCCATTATT
>JAITOH010000046.1 GCA_031290055.1 Endomicrobium sp.
TAGCTGTTTCGAGTGCTTGTTTGTTTTCTGTACTAACAGCAACTATTTTCTGTTTAATAGAACTCAGTATATCAAAAATTACATGTTTTATGGAAATATTTAAGAATATGATAATCATGCATTTGATTATAGCTATGCTAGAGAGTATCATAACTCTAATTTTTCTTAAAATATTTAAAAATCATAAGATCTACCATTAAAGGTATAAGGTAAGAAAAATAAAAATGAATAGAAAAATTTTTTTTGTGGCTCTTCCTATATTTGTCGTTTTTTTTTCAAGTCTGTTTGCTTCTAGATGTCCTGATATTTTGGAAACTCTTGTTATAAATCGTACCATTGCCAACCAATCAAGAGAAGTAACATCTATATTTGCAAATTATTCTGTACCTTTTGTCAATGATAAATCTTTATCAACTTTTTTCGCTGGTTTGGCAGGACTACTAGTTCTGAATGTTATATATAAGGGGTTGCATGGCATTGTTAAGCATTTTATGAATAAACAATGGAGAAAAGATGAATAAAGTGCAAATTTTAGAGTTGTTAGAACTCGTAAAAAATGGTGGAATATCCCCAAAAGATGCGTTACTACGTTTTCAAATTGCCCCACTTGAAGAGTTAGGGTACGCTACAATTGATTATCATAGAGGGTTACGCCAGGGTAACGAAGAGGTAATTTATGGACAGGATAAAACATCAGAACAAATTAGTGGTATAGTTTCTAACATGCTTCGTCGAGGCCTAAGTAATATTATAATTACACGAATTTCTCAAGTATCTGTTGAGTTTTTGCTTAAACAAAAAATAGACTTGGAATATCATAGTGTTGCAAAATTAGCTATCGTACAACATGATAAAACAGCACACCAGTTAGGTTCTGTATTAATTGCATCCGGAGGTACTGGAGACATACATGTGTGTGAAGAGGCCGCTGTTACTGCGGAAGTTTTAGGTAGCCGAGTTACACGTCTATATGATGTTGGAGTTGCAGGATTACATCGGCTCCTATCTAAGCAAAAAATTCTTACAACAGCTCGTGTTATAGTAGCAATTGCAGGAATGGAAGGTGCTCTCGCAAGTGTCATTGGTGGACTTGTTAGTTGCCCCGTTATTGCAGTGCCAACAAGCGTAGGATACGGTTCCAGTTTTTTTGGTCTTTCCTCACTGCTTGCCATGCTAAATTCTTGTGCAAACGGAGTCTCAGTTGTTAACATAGATAATGGGTTTGGAGCAGGTTACATCGCTAACCTTATCAACAGAATGGAAGGTATTCAACAATGAGAGTACTTTACTTAGAATGCTCTATGGGTGTAGCTGGAGATATGTTGATGGGAGCATTATTAGAACTAATTGATAACAAGGAAAAAATGTTGAAACAAATAAACTCAATCGGTCTTCCAAATATTAAAATTGATGCAAAATTTGTGGTTAAGTGTGGAATCAAAGGAACTCGCATATGTGTAAAAATAAATGGGATTGAAGAGATTAGTTCTAAAAAACCTCATATTCATAACGATTATCTATTTGGATCTAGTCATACAACTCTTAAAAAAATCAAGAATATTCTCACTCAACTACGTATTTCTCAAAAAACAAAAAAAAATGCTTTAAGCATATACAATTTAATTGAAAAAGCTGAAATCACTGTACATCATGGCGAACACTGCGACAAACAGCACAATAAACATATACACTTTCATGAAGTAGGCAGCATGGACGCTATAGCAGATATAGTTGGTGTGTGTATGCTAATGGAGTACATTGATCCTCAAGAAGTAGTAGTGTCACCAATAAATGTAGGTAGTGGATTTGTGCATTGTGCACATGGTTCGCTAAGTGTCCCTGCACCAGCTACAGCATATATTTTAAAAAATATTCCAATTTATAGTGCCAGAGCAGATGAAGAATTATGCACACCTACTGGAGCTGCTATCATTAAACATTTTGCAACACGTTTTGAACAACTACCTAGAGTGTGTATTAAAAAAATAGGGTATGGTATGGGAACAAAAAACTTTAAAACAGCAAATTATACACGTGCATTCTTAGGAGAAACAGAAAACAACTTTGATGCAATAGATGGATATGTAACACAATTACAATGCAATTTGGATGATACAACAGGAGAAGCTGTTGGATTTGTTGTAAATTTATTACTGCAAAAAGGCGCTTTAGATGTATTTATTATCCCCATTCAAATGAAAAAAAATCGTCCCGCGTTTTTGTTAACTTGTATATGCAGTGAGAAAAAAGTTAATTTTTTTGTTGAATTGATATTGCGCCATACAACCACATTTGGCATAAGAAAAATTTTTTGCCAACGTCATACGTTAAAACATAAAATTTCAATACATAGGACACAATATGGCAATATACGCATAAAAACAGGAGAGGGTTATAATGTAAAAAAATCTAAGGCTGAGTATAATGATATTGCTAAGATTGCCAGTTCGAATAATATATCCTTTAATGAAACAATTAATTTGTTATCAAATAGCAAAAATAATAAAAATGACAGCTGAACAAAAATATGAAATTTTAAAACAATACATATCCAAGTTGGGCAATATAATCGTTGCCTTTTCTGGCGGTGTGGATTCAACTTTTTTGCTTAAAACAGCACACAACACTTTGGGAAATAAAGTTATAGCTGTAACGGCAAAATCATGTTCTTTCCCATTACGCGAACTAACTGAAGCAACTGTATTTTGCAAAAAAGAAAACATACGACATATAATTTTTAATTCAGAAGAATTAAGCATTAATGGTTTTTGCTACAATCCAACCAACCGTTGCTACATATGTAAAAACGAATTGTTTTCGAAAATTTGGGATATAGCTAATAAAAATAATATAAACTGTATAACTGAAGCTTCAAACATAGATGACACCAGAGATTATCGTCCTGGATTCTTAGCCGTACATGAACAGAATATAAAAAGTCCTTTGCGTTATGCAAAACTTACAAAAAAGGAAATTCGAAAACTCTCAAAAAAACTCAAACTTCCTACATGGAATAAGCAATCTTTTGCCTGTTTATCTTCGCGTTTCCCATATGGAGAGTATATTACCAAACAACGCTTGTCTATGATAGATAGTGCGGAACAATTCCTCTTGAATATTGGACTTAGTCAAGTAAGAGTACGCTATCACGGAAATCTTGCTCGTATTGAAACTGATGAATTAGGGTTCAAAATTATTACAAAGCATAAACAACGCATAAAAGTATATAAACAATTTAAAAAAATTGGTTTTATTTATGTTACTATAGATATCTTTGGATACCGTACTGGAAGCATGAACGAAACACTACCAAAAGACGTTAAATAAATAACCGGATTAAACAAATTGACTACTAGAAAATATTTACAGCTAATTATAAACTTCTTGGATGAAATTTTTTATACTGTTTTATAATTTGTTCTCTGTTAAGATGTGTGTAGATTTGAGTTGTCGTAATTGAACTGTGTCCAAGCATTTCTTGAACAAAACGGATATCTGCCCCACCAGTAATTAAATGAGTAGCAAAAGAATGCCTTAGAATGTGAGGAGTTATATTTTTGGTAATTCCTGCTGTTTTTGCAATGTTTTT
>JAITOH010000054.1 GCA_031290055.1 Endomicrobium sp.
TGTTTTACAAGTACCTGCATTTTTATCTCGTCAGACGGACTTAATAAAAGCATGTGCTATTACTGGTAAGCCAGTAAACATTAAAAAAGGACAATTTTTAGCTCCTGAAGATATGTTTAATGTTGTTAAAAAATCTGAAAATGTTGGTAATAAAAATCTATTGCTTACCGAAAGAGGGTTTTCTTTTGGATATCACAATCTTGTTGTAGATTTTAGAAGTTTGGAAATAATGAAGCAGACAGGGTATCCTGTTGTTTTTGATGCTACACACAGTGTTCAGTTGCCTGGTGGAAATAGAATATGTAGTACTGGAAACAAGAAATTTGTTTTTCCTCTTTCAAAAGCAGCTTTAGCCGTAGGAATTGCGTCATTGTTTTTAGAAGTTCATGATAATCCAGAAAAAGCTCTTTCTGATGGAGCAAACAGCATTGATTTAAAGGAATTTAGGCAAATTCTTAAATTTATAAAAGTTATAGATAAAATCGCAAAGTGATTTTATTGAAAGTTAAGTCTGAGATTAATAATCCTTATAAATTTAATTTAAATGAAAGTGAGAATATCACTTATTGCTACAACCCTAAATAGCGTAGAGTTAATATGTGTTAAGCAAGAGAGGGAAAAGATGGTTTGTATAAATTTTTTGTGCATGAAATTTCAAAAGCTATGGGAATGGTTTTTTGTTATTTGATTGTTGTTTTATTAAAATTGTGTTTTATAGAGAATATTATCATAGAGATTAGTTTTTAATTTGGATAAACAATGAGAGCTAAGAAAAATATTATTATAGAAAAAGCAAAAAATATAAAGTTGCTGGCTTTTGATGTCGATGGGGTTTTAACACGAGGTGAAATAATATTTAATAATGGTGAAGAGATGAAAATATGGAATGTCAAGGACGGAGTGGGTTTTGTAGAGCTTTTGAGAGTACTTCCAAAAATTAAAACGGCATGGATAACTGGTAGAAAATCTGTTCAAATTGAAAAACGTGCAATTGAAATGAATATTAATTATGTTATTCAAAACTGCATGAACAAAAAGGTGGCTTTTGAAAAAATATTAAAAAAAAACAGATTTGAAGCTTTTGAAGCAGCATATATTGGTGATGATATGGTAGACATCCCTGTGCTAAAAATAGTTGGCCTTTCGTTATGTCCGGTAGATGCTTGTAATGAAGTAAAAAAAAGAGTTGATTTGGTTTCAATTTTAAAAGGTGGTGAAGGTGTTGCTAGAGAAGTGATAGAATTAATTATAAAGGCAAAAGGTAAGTGGAAGAAAATTTTAGGGAAATACAAGTGAAAATGAGTTTTATAAAGCTTCGCAGAAAATTTTATTATTTTAGCGCGTTTATTTTTTCGAGAGGTGCTTTAGCCTTTCCTTACAAATTTTCAGTCGGAGTATTCAGCGCATTTTTTGGAAGGATTGCATATTATGCAGTATATAGTGCTACAAACATTGCAAAAAGAAACTTAAGAAAGTGTTTCCCAGAGAAATCAGAAAATGAAATTATAAAAATAACGAAAGAAGTATTTTGCAATATGACAAAAAATTTTTTTGAGGTTGTTAATTTCCCTAGAATGAGTCAAACTTTTTTAAAAAATATTTCGAGTGTAGATGGTAGTTACATTATTGAAAAAAGCATAAAAAAGAGGAAAGGGATACTTTTTGTAAGTGCTCACACAGGCAATTGGGAAATAACTGCTGCCAGTATTGCTAGTTTGGGGGTTCCAGTAAATGTTGTAGCAAAAAAAATATATATAGATGGGCTTAATAATATGCTTGTGAAGTATAGAATGAGTAAGAGAATAAATGTTATTTTAAGAAATGCGTCTGATGCTGGTACAAAACTTTTGAAGGTTTTAAGGAAAGGAGAGATTATTGCTATGTTAATAGATCAAGATACGAATGTTCCAGGTGTATTTGTTGATTTTTTTGGAGATAAAGCATGGACTTCGTCTGGATTTGCTGTTTTAGCTTTAAAAACTGGAGCAGATGTTTTAGTGGGACTTGACCAACGGGTAGACAAATACAGACATAAGACCGTAATAAAGGGTCCTTTAAGCATAGAATCGTCTGAGGATTTTAATAAAGATGTTGAGATTCTTACTCAAAAAGCTTCTTTTGTTTTAGAGGAACATATAAGACAATATCCAGAACAGTGGGTATGGTTTCATAAAAGATGGAAAACACGTCCAGAAAAATAATTTGAAGCTTGTACAATTAAAAATCTATGTAACAGATAGAAGTTTTTTTAATTATGGTTTATTTTGTGGGTAGTGATTTAAGATTAGAGTGCTTTTATTAAAATCTAGTGCAAAAAAACAAAGAATAGCTTAGGTGTAATTAATGCTTAGACTTATAGCAATTTTTATAGTTTTCTTTTTTATGGGTTGTAGAAATAATAAAAACACATCCGATGAAACTCCTAGTATATCTGAAGAACAAACAATAGAAAGATTTAGAATAACTAAAACGCAAAAAGGGGAATTAGAAATGATTTTGGAAGCTGATTTTGCTTTTATAAATGAGAGTAGAAATATTGCTCATTTAAGATTCCCTGTGGTAAAATTCTATGATTGTGGTAAGTATATTTCAACATTTATTGCAGAAAGTGCTGATATAGATATGGAAGTATATGATGTCAAAGGATATGGTAATTGTACGGTAATTAGTGTAAATTATGGTAATCTAGAGACTAAAAATTTAATATATAATGCAAAAAAAAAAAAAATCTATACCAATAGTGATGTAAAAATTGTTAGACAAAGAGAAAGAATATATGGTACAAGTTTAGAGTCTGATATAAAACTCGAAAAAATAGTTATTAAAAATCAAAGGATTATATTTGTATAAATTAAGTTCTTTGTTGCTTGTGATTTTTTGCATTGTCATAATTTCTTCTTTTTCTGATGCTGTTTATAATAATGTTGTTGTAACTGGTAACGTAATGGAAATAAAGAATAGAGGAGATCTTGTGGTTTCAAAAGGCAATACTAAAGCTGTTGAAAGTAGAAATATCATAATGGCTGATATGTTGGTTTATGATAAAAAAAGGTCTGCTATTTTAGCTTCAGGCAACACTAAATTGTTGTCAAAAGCATTGGATGATGGTCCGATTGAAGCATATTGTGAATCTGCCAAGTATTGTATAAGTGATGGAAGTGCGATTTTGTGGGATAATGATAGTGTAATTATCAAGTATTTTATGCATAACTTGATCCAGCCAATTATTTTACACGCACATAAGGTCTGTGTTAGTAGGAAACAGAAAATTTTAAGTGCTTATGATAATGTCGAAGTTGTAACTTCGTTTGGAACAATTTATTCAGACAATGTTGTTTTTAATGAAGGAATGCATAACGTAGTTTTTAAAAAAGATAAAAAAAGGCCAACAGCAAATATTTTGTATGATAAAAAAAAGGGTTTTTGTGAAGCAGACGAGATATTTTTTTGCAATTCTGATAATAAAAGAAAAATAGTTATGAATGGTTTTGTTATAGGGAAAATTATAGTGGAAGACAAAATATAATGATACTTAGAGCCGAATCTTTGTTTAAAAAATATAAATCCAGAATGGTTGTAAATGGAATAAGTATAAGTGTTAAACGTGGTGAAGTCGTTGGGTTGCTTGGCCCTAACGGAGCAGGTAAGACTACAACTTTTTATATGACCGTTGGGATTGTAAGACCTTACAGCGGTAATATTTATCTTAATGATATAGAAATAACAAATTACCCCATGTACAAAAGATCTAGGGTTGGAATTGGATATCTTTCACAGGAACCCTCTGTATTTAGGGGGCTTAGTGTTGAGGATAATCTTGTATCTATAGCTCAATTACTTTCAATTTCAAAGCTTGCACAAAAGGAAAAAGTTGAATTACTTCTTGAGAATTTTGGGCTTGTAAAACTGCGTAAGCAATTAAGTATTACCCTTTCGGGTGGAGAAAGAAGAAGGCTTGAAATTGCTAGATCACTTATAACAGATCCCAAATTTGTGCTTTTAGATGAACCTTTTGTTGGAATTGATCCAATAACAATTGATGATATACAGAAAATTATTAGAAAGCTGAAAGAGAAAGGACTTGGTATTCTTGTTACGGATCATAATGTTAGGGAAACTCTTGAAATCATTGATAGGGCATACATAATTT
>JAITOH010000092.1 GCA_031290055.1 Endomicrobium sp.
AAAATTTTTAGTCCCTATCAGATAAATAGCGAACTATTAAAAAAAACTTCTTCAAAATGCATTGTTCTTCATTGTCTTCCAGCTTTACGAGGTGAAGAAATTACTGCTGAAATCATGGACAAATATGAAAATTCAATATTTAACCAGAGCGAAAATAGGCTGTATGCTCAAAAAGCAATCTTATTATACTTGCTTAAATAAAAATTAAATTAGAATTTGGTTTTGTGGGTGTTATCCATATAGTACTTAGTTTTGCTGTTATTGATGGTTTAAAATGAGTTTTCAACTAATGCTAGAGCGAGTCGATGTTTAGAGATATAGACGAGGCTTTGATTGTTAAGAAGATGTTAGTGTCTATGTTATTCAAAATAAATTGTTACATATGTCAAAGAATTTTAATTTTTTGGTGTATTGACTGGTATGTTGGGTGTGACAAGGGCAAATAACACTTAATTTTTTAAAAGTTAATAAAAATTTTTAGATGTGGTTGTTAACTTTTAGATGTGTACATAAAATTTTATGCTCTTCCAGGCAATTTTTTAGCACATATACAATAAATACATCTCTTTATTTTTCATAATGGTTTTTTATTCTAAAATTATTTTATTAATTACTATTTCAGAGTTTTTAATAACATTTGAATACCACTCATTTAAAATAGTGTTTATTTTTGATTGAAGTAAAATGTCTTCTGTTATTGAAGATCCTTGATTAACGAGCGTTTCTAGTTCATAATTCCATAATTTTACAGAATAAGCGACAGTCATTTTGACTTTGCTTCCTGCAATTTGCTTTCTTATTAAATTTTCGTATTCTTTAGGTGTCATTTGTATGGATTGTAGAAATAAGTAGTATTTTTTTATATCGAAAATATTATTTTTTTTAAACTGCATAGAGTTTTCTAAATTGAGTTTCAATTCTTTATCAGTAACTACAATTCCATAAAGTTTTGACTGCTGATAGTAAATTTCATTCTGCACTAAGATTTGAATAGCTTTTATTTTTATTTCTTTAAAATCTTTCTTAGTTAGTGGTTCATTTGTGAGTTCTTTATGTATTTTGCTTAACTGTGTACAGAGCAAATTAAAAAGTTTCATATCTATTTTTGTTCCATTTACAGTAATGGCAGTCTTGAAATCTTCTTTGTAAACAAATAAGTAAGTTCCGAATCCCATAAATGTTACACATATAAAAGCAATAATTGTTATAATGAAAACTATGCGCATATGTTTTATTAAAAAATTCATCATTTTTATACTCCATGATTGCTTTACTTAGAAATCTAGCCCTAATATAAATGCACTTTCTAAAAGTATAAACCAGTAGCTATGTGTCTTTGTGTTTTTTGGTTTAGACGAAAACATTTACATTTACATTCCTTCTAGAAAAAATTATGCCTACGATTAATATTTTGTTTACAATCTATTTTTTGGCTTTATTAACAATATGTAGTCTACCAAATTTAATTATTTATTCAAAAATTGCATTTTAGTGTATAAAAAGCGTGTATTTAAAAGCATAGAATTTTGCCTAGATTATAAGGTACATTTTTTGACATTTAAAAGATTTTTTTGTACAATCCGCGTGTTATTTTGTGCCGACGTAGCTCAGTTGGTAGAGCAGCGGTTTTGTAAACCGCAGGTTGTAGGTTCGAGTCCTATCGTCGGCTATCTAGTATGGTTTTAACATATACGTTACTGAAAACCCTTTTTACTATATTTACCGATGTGAAACAATGCGATTTAGAGTTATCAAATTCTGTTAAAAAGTGCTAGTGTGTTTGCTGTAAAGAATATAGTCTCTTTGGGTCTAGTTTGTCTTAAATACTTATGATTAAAATAGTAAGAACTTAAAGGATTGTTTCCCATATAAGTACTTCGAAAAAATTTGATTTCTTTGTCTGCTTCCATAGCTTTTTACATAGTCTTTTTTCAGTTTTTTTGTATTTGCTCTAAGATAAACTCATGAATTCTGCGCCACATCTTTAATCGTTAAGAGCCATAGTTAAAAATCGTTTGGTAAAATATTTCATGGCAAATACGTATGAAGTTTTTTGGATTTTATTTGACTTTACCTTATAGTTTGATCTTGGTTATTTTTTTGTAACAGTTCATTTTATAGTTCTTCATAAAAGGTTGTGAGTAAATTATTTTTTACTAACTTACTACTTAATTGCTAAAATATTAGATATTGACTTGTAATAGCTTTCTTTCGTTTTGCATAGATAATTAATTTTTTAAAATAATGTTAAATTATTTATTGTATTTCATGAAATGATTACCATATCATCTTTATCATTTTTCCACCTCCTACCAATTTTTTTAAACAATCTAATAAATTGTTGTAACCCACCTTTATCGCTTAAAAAATTTCAAAACTTTTCATGTTTTTTTATTTTATACATCAAGTTTCTCCTCATATAAATTTTATAAGGTTTTGTGTCATAAAAATTATATGATATCGCTCTTATCATTATATTTCTTATTTTTGCTTTTGAATTTCTTAAAGCTATTTTATTTTTTGTTGTTTTAATAGCAAATAGAGAGGTTTTATTATTTACTTTTCAAGGAAAATAAATATCTGTGTCTGTAAATTTTTATGAATTTCGCCACATTGACATATTTTTTTATTTCCTTATAACATTGTCATTTCTTTTTAAGTTTAATATTTAGCTGATAAAGTTTTATCAATGATAGCTTAGAATTTTCTTTAAATGCCCCTTGTTTATCTATGTTACGGCATTTTGCTTTTTTGCATATGTATATTTATTTTTCACTTTCATACA
>JAITOH010000060.1 GCA_031290055.1 Endomicrobium sp.
CACGATTTAGAGGTTAAAATTAAACGTGCTAGGGGCTTTGTTATCTTAGGTAGTAAAGTACAACTTACAGCAATATTTTCAGGAAGAGAAATGCAGCACAAAGATTTAGGAATTAAAATTATAGATAAAATAAAGAAATCTTTATCTGATATTGCTGACTCTGATGGGAGAGTTTCTTCAGTTGGAACTAAAGTGCTTTTAACTTTGGTTCCAAAAAAAAAAATAAAATGATTTTGTCATTGTGTTGCTTTATATTCTTTTAAATTTGTTGGAGAAAGGTTTTTGTTATTGTAGAGTAGTGGAGGAGAAAACAAGATGCCTAAAATGAAAACACATAGTGGAGCAAAAAAACGTTTTAAAGTTGTTGGAAAAGCGAAAGTTAAATATAAAAAGCCAGGGCAAAGGCACCTTTTGATCGGGGATTCTGGTAATAAGAGTAGGTTGGCAAGAAAGTCTGTTATGGTTACAAGAGCTGATATGAAGGCAATCAAAAAAATGATGCCATATAGTTTTTAGTGGTCTGGTATAAATTATGAGGGTATTGTGATTTATATCTTTATAAATAGTGGATGTAACCTGGTAATTTTGAGGTTTGAAATGTGGGTTTTTTGCTATATTTAGTTATGAGTTATGTGGAGTTTGTTCATAAGTAGTTAGGAGGATAACTTGGTGCGTGTAAAGAGCGTTGTATATACAAGGCATAGAAAGAAAAAAATATTCAGACTTGCAAAAGGGTTTTATGCTTCAAAGAAAAATCGGTGGAGAATGGCAGTTCAGCAAGTGGAAAGATCTCTTAATTATGCCTACACAGGTAGGAAGGATAGGAAGACGTTTTTTAGAACTCTCTGGATAATTCGTCTTAATGCAGCTGTAAGAGAAGAGGGGATTCCTTATAACAAATTTATATTTGGTCTTAAGGAGTCTGGAATCAGAATAGATAGAAAAATACTTGCAGAAATTGCAGTAAATGATAGTGATACCTTTAAACAACTTGTTAGCATAGCAAAATCTATATAAAATCAATGATGAAATATTCTCCAATAAAAACAGTTCTGTTTTTTTTAGGACTTATAGTGCTTGGTACGATATTTTTATCGTTGCCTGTTGCTCGAAATCACAAAGAATTTTCCTTTGTTACAAATTTATTTACGTCTGTTTCGGCAGTATGTGTTACTGGTTGTTCTATTGTAAATGTCTGTGAATATTATTCGCTGTTTGGACAGACAATTATCTTGTTTCTTGTGCAACTTGGTGGTGTAGGTTATATGTTTGTTTCCATTGTTGCTACACTTTTGTTTGGGAAAATAGCCCTAAAGGATAGATATATAATGCAGGATTTGTTTGATGTATCGTCTTTTAATAAGCTAAAGAGGTTTATCCTTAAAGCCAGCTTGTTTGTTTTGGGTATAGAATTTGTTGGTTCAGTTGTATTAACTTTTATTTTTTTGATGGATTTCCCTCTTTTAAAGTCAATATATTTAGGGATATTTTATTCAGTAATGGCATTTTGCAATGCTGGTTTTAGTTTTTTTGATGATAGCCTTGTGAGATTTGCGAATAGTCCATTAGTTTTATATACAATGGCGATTTTGATATTTTCCGGGGGACTTGGGTTTTTTGTAATGGTAGATATTTATGATACATACAAGGAAAGACGTTTACATTTGTCGACCAATACAAAAGTTGTTCTTTTTATGTCAGTGATTATTACATTTTTTGCGTTTTTATTGTTTTGGTTTTCAGAAGTATTATTAGGAACCCATGAGATATTTTACTCTATAAACAATGCTTTTTTTCAAGCGGTAAGCACAAGAACATCGGGATTTTATTCTGTGCCGATTAATTTATTTGATGGATTTACCAAATTACTTATAATCCTATTGATGTTAATTGGGGCTGCTCCTGGTAGCACAACTGGTGGCATAAAAATTACCACAGTTGCATTGATTTTTGCATTTTTGAGGAGTGTATTAAAGGGTGATGATGTTATTTTGTTTCAAAAACAGATCCCAGAAGATTTAATAAAAAAATCCTTGGCAATTTTTGTTATATTTTTGAGTTTAATAGTGGTCTTTTCAGCTATTTTTATTTTTATTGATGGAGATTGTTTAAATCCATTTGATATTGTTTTTGATGTTGTTTCAGCTTTTGCTACGGTTGGGTTATCTCTGAATATTGTCGCAAATTTGTCTATATTAGGTAAGATACTTATTATTCTTGCAATGATGTTAGGAAGAATTGGAATACTTACGGTTCTTATAGTTATGTTAGCTCCTGTTTATAAAAAGAGAAACATAAAACATCCAGAAGCTAGAATATTAGTTGGATAGTTGGAGGTTGTCTATATAGAAAAAATTGTAAATGTTTTATCTTTGTAATTCAATAGAATTGTTTATATATCATAGCTTGTGTGAAAATTATTTTTTAATCATAATAAAATTTCTTCGCTTCTGTTTTTCTTGTGCAATAATTTTTTGAATGATATGTTTTGTTGGGTTTATTTTTTAAAATTTGCTAGGATGTTTTGTGTTGTATGGTTTTTGATGTGGAACTGATCTTATCTGAAAGTGTATATACTTACATGGTAATATGGTATGCTCTTAAAGAGTTTTTGTCAATTTATATTATAGAGATAGAAATGGAATGGAATAGTGAAGAAAAAAAAACAATTTGCGGTTATAGGTCTTGGAATATTTGGTTATAATGTTGCAGTTGAACTTGTGAAGAAAAATATGCAAGTTTTGGCCGTTGACAATGACAATGAAGTAGTTAATGAAATCAGCCAATTTGTTACGCATGCTTTGGTAGCTGATGCCACTAATGAAAAAGCTATGGAAGATGCTGGGGTTTCAGACTGTGATAGTGTTATAATTTCAATAGGTGAAAATATAGAAACGAGTATTCTTGCAATGTTAATTGTTAAAGACTTAGGTATTAGAAACATTGTTGTTAAATCACTAAGTCAGTGGCATTCAAAAGTTGCAACTAAGTTAGGAGCAAGTACTGTAGTTTATCCAGAGTTAGAAATGGCGAAAAGATTTGTGGATAGTGTAGTAACTCCAAATATTTTAGAACAAATAAAAATTTCAAAAGATTATAACTTAGTTGAAATATTGGCTCCTAAGAAAATATGGGGAAAAACCATAAGAAATTCGGACATAAGAAATAATTATGGAATTAATATTATTGCTATACGCAAACAAGTTCCAATTATTGATAACAGTGGACAAATTGATGTAAAAGAAGAAATAAATATGGTTCCTGGACCCGACGATGAAATAAATCGAAATGATGTTTTAGTTGTAATAGGTTCGGAGAAACCTTTAGCAAAGTTAAAAGGGATAGTTAATGAATAATGATTTTAATATAAAAAGTGCAGTTGTAGATGAAAAAGAGCATATAGAGTTAGGAAAATTTTATTTTCTTAATAACAAATACGATGAAGCTATATATGAATTTAAAAAAGTTTTGGAAATAAATTCAAGAAACGCTGAGGCTTATTACAACATAGGCCTAATAAAGGAAGCTTCAAATTTAGTTGAAGAAGCTAAAGAAATGTATTTAAAAGCTCTACATATTGACCCAAATTATAAAATAGTTAGAGATAAATTTAACAAACTTGTTGGTATTGAAATTTAATAACTAAGGGTTTTGTTTTAATGAATGACATTGAACTTGTTGTAAATGAAGTTATGGAAAAGATAAAAAGTGCAGACATAGTTACACTTAAAATTTTAGAAAGCAAATATTTAGGGAAAAGCAGTGTTTTGACAAAGATTTTAAAGTTTTTACCGCAGTATTCAGTTGAAAATAAGAAAAAAATTGGTGCGGAAGCAAATAAAGCAAAAAATATTATTAAAAATGAAATCAATAAAAAAAAAGAGGATCTTAAAAAGTCTTTATTTAATGAAAAAATACAGAAAGAAAAACTAGATTGCTCACAAATTTTTTATTTCCCATTTTCAAAAGGAAGCTTTCATCCTGTAATAGAAACGATAGAAACCATAAGTTCTATTTTTAAGACTTTAGGATTTTCTGTTGATGAGGGTCCAGAAATAGAGAATGATTGGTACAATTTTGAAGCTTTAAATATACCTAAAAACCATCCAGTAAGAGACACCCAGGATACTTTTTATCTGAGTGACACGAAAAAGCTATTGAGAACCCATACTTCAGCAGGACAAATTCGTATTATGGAAAAGAGAACTCCTCCTATAAAAGTTATTATTCCTGGAAAAGTTTATAGGAATGAGACTTCAGATGCTTCACATTCTTCGACATTTCACCAAATTGAAGGACTTTTTGTAGATGAAAACATAGTTTTTATAGATTTAAAAGTTGTGCTTACGGAATTTGTACATATTTTTTTTTCCGATGACTTAGATGTGCGTTTTAGACCTTCATATTTTCAATTTACTGAACCATCTGCAGAAGTTGATATACGTTGTTTTTTTTGCAAAGGTAAAGGATGTAAAGTATGTAAAAATTTAGGATGGATTGAAATATTGGGTTGTGGTATGGTACATCCAAAAGTTTTAGGAGCTGTTAATTATAATTTTGAAAAATATAGAGGGTATGCTTTTGGACTTGGAATTGAAAGAATTACAATGTTGAAATACAAAATAGATGATATACGATTGTTATATGAGAATGACTTGAGATTTTTAAGACAATTTTGAGTATATGTTGGAACTTTTATATATATTATTAAGTTAAGGAGCAATAAATAGAATGAAAGTTTCATACAAGTGGCTTAAAAAATTTGTAGATTTTGATTTATCTCCTTGTGAACTTACAGAAATGCTTATTTCTATAGGGATTGAATCTTTTGTTGTTTCAAATACCTATGATTGGTGTAATGTTGTTACTGCAAAAATTTTAGAAGTAAAGAAATGTCAAGTAAGTGACATTTTTTTTTTATGTAAGCTAAGTGATGGATCAAAAGAATATTCAATAGTGTGTAGTGCTAAAAATATTGCTGTAGGTCAAGTTGTTCCACTTGCAAAAATCGGTGCTGTACTACCAAGAAATTTTAAGATAAAAAAATCTAGGATAAGAGGATTAATGTCTGAAGGGATGATATGCTCTGAATTTGATCTTGGCCTCAAAGAAAAATCGGAAGATGTTTTAGTTCTTGCTTCGGATACTAAAATTGGGATTGCTTTTGAAAATGTTTTAGAAGAATCCGATTCTATAATTGAAGTAGAAATACCAACAAATAGAGGGGATTGTTTAAGTTATCTTGGCATTGCAAGGGAAGTAGTTGCAAAGTTACGTAAAAATCAACATACTCCAATAGTAAAAACTTTTGATGTTCCAAAGTTGAATTGTGTTGAAGTAAAGTCAAACTTATGTTCACGTTATATAGGGACTCTTATATCTGGTGTTAAGATAGCTCGATCCCCAAATTGGATTTTAAATATTCTTGAAAAAAGTGGTGTAAGATCAGTTAACAATGTTGTAGATGTAGCTAATTACGTTATGCTCGAGCTTGGACAACCATTGCATGCTTTTGACATGGTAAAACTTTCATCAAAAAAAATTGTCATAAGGGAAGCTACTAATTTTGAAAAAATACTTGCCCTGGACGATAAAGAATATGAACTTGATTCAGAAATGCTCGTAATAGCCGATGACAAAATTCCTATAGCAATTGCTGGAATAATGGGTGGGAAGTATTCTAGTATTGATGAGAAAACTGAGATTGTGTTCTTAGAGAGTGCTATTTTTAATCCAGGTTTAATAAGAAGAACTTCGAAAAAACTAAATCTTTCAACTGATTCTTCATATAGATTTGAAAGAGGAGTGAGTTGGGATGTAACTGATTTTGCATCTTGGAGAGCTGCTAATCTAATAATTGAAATAGCAGGTGGAAAAGTTAAGTCAAGAGAAGATTTTAAGATTTTACAATATGAAAAAAAGAATGTTTCTTTAAGATTTGGGAACGTCAGTAAAATTTTAGGGATTAGTATTGAAAAGAATGAAATAATGGAAATTTTAAGATATTTGGGGATAATTCCACAAGAAAAAGGAGGAGTGATTATTTGTGCCGTTCCTTCATGGCGTAACGATATAAAAGAAGAAATAGATTTAATTGGAGAAATAGCAAGAATTAAAGGTTACGATGCTTTATTGTCAGCTACTAAGATCCACAAAAATAGTTTGTACGTACAAAGTAATTCCTTTCTTCCTAGCATTGTAAGAGGTATGAGAACTAAGTTAAATATACTTGGATTTAGTGAAGTTTTAAATTACAGTTTTTCTGAGATTAGAGAACTAGAAAAATTCGATTTAAAATATTCATATAGGGTAGCAAATCCTATTTCAAAAGAAAATGAAGTTCTAAGGCCATCATTATTACCTTCGTTATATAGAAATATATTACTTAATGTTTTACATGGTTCTGAAAAAGTAGCTTTGTTTGAGTATGGTAAAATTTTTAATGAGTTTGGTGAAAAAAAAGCCTTTGCAGTTATAATGTGTGGTAAAATTTGGAAGGAGTGGTGGAAATGGTCAGAGAAAAAAATTGTCCCAAAATATGATTTTTATTTTGGTGGAGGCATAATAAGATACATTTTACCATCAAATGAATTTACAATTGTAGAAAATTTTAATTTTAAAAGTTACTATCATCCAGGAAAAACTGCGGCTATTACTTATAATGAAAAGCTTGTTGGACAGTTTGGCATTTTAAAATCTTCAATAACCAATTATGATAATATTAATGATGATATTTTTTACTTTGAGATTGATTTAGAATTGATAAAGAATAATTGTCATAATGAGCTGAATACTGTTTGTTATAAGTCATATTCAAAATTTCCTGTGTTAAAAAGAGATATTTCAGTGATTGCAGATAGGTCCGTAGAATTTTCGAAAATAGAACAAGTTATAAAAAATATTATGGAAACAGGTGGTATTTTAAGAGAATATTCCTTGTTTTCTGTTTATTCTAATGCACATAAACTAGGTGCATGTAAAGTCAGTTATTCATTTAAGTTAGTTTATAGAAGTTATGATAAGACGTTAACTGATGAAGAAGTTAACAAAGACATGACTTTGCTGTTAGAAAAGTTAGACAGAAACCTAAACATTAAATTGAGATAATTCCTCTACCAGAGATTA
>JAITOH010000075.1 GCA_031290055.1 Endomicrobium sp.
ATAGCAAAAATTGCCTTAGAAAAATTAATCGTTGATGGTAGGATTCATCCTGCAAGAATTGAAGAAACTGTGGAAAAAACAAAAAAAGAAATGGATCAACATCTTAAAGAAGTTGGAGAACAAGCTACAATTGATGCAGGTGTTCCTGGTCTAAATCCTGAAATTATTAAACTGCTTGGAAAATTAAAGTTTAGAACCTCCTATGGACAAAATCAGTTACAGCATACATTGGAAGTTAGTTGGCTTGCAGGAGCTATAGCTACTGAGCTCAAACTTGATGTAATGTTCTGTAAGAAAGCCGGGTTACTACACGATATAGGGAAAGCAGTCAATCACGAAATTGAGGGAACCCATAATCAGATTTCTGCTGATATAGCTAAAAAGTATGGAGAGTCTTCCAAAATGATAAATGCAATTTTAGCTCATCATGAAGATTTTGAATCTCCAACAAGTCCAGAAGCTTTTATTCTATCTGCAGCTGATGCAATTTCAGCAGCTAGGCCTGGGGCAAGAAGAGAATCTATAGAACATTACCTCAAAAGGCTTGAAAGACTTGAAAAAGTAGCAAAAGATTTCAATGGGGTTTTAATGGCCTATGCAATACAAGCAGGAAGAGAAATAAGAATTCTTGTAGAACCTGAATATATTGATGACAAGCAAGCACAAGTTTTGGCTCACGACATAGCAAAGAAAATAGAGCAAGAGCTAGAATATCCAGGTCAAATTAAAGTAACAGTAATACGAGAAACGCGCGCTCAAGATACAGCAAAATAAAAAAATCCCCACCCACATCCATCTATATATGTAAATAATAGTATCTGTGATTGCGATCATAGTCTTAAGTATTAGTTTGAGGGTTATAATAATTTTGTGTATGCATGAAAATGTGAAAGAAGTGTAGGTTTGAACTCCTTTATCACTTAAATGAAATGAGTTTTTGGATAATAAGCTCTTATTTTAACTACAGCTATATGCGTTTAGGGTGGATTTTTAAATTTTTTAAAAATTTGAGTCAATCACTTTCAAAATTTATAATTGAAGTATAGGTTTATATGAAATCTATATTCTTTATTTGCAAAATGTATAAGAAAAAATCTATTAAAATTCCGAAAATGATAGTTTATTATTGAAAAGGAGATGTTTTAAGGAGTAAAAATTTGGATAAATCCACTGATTTTAAAAAGTATCTTTCAAAAAAAGCAGAATACATAAATTTAGCATTAAAGAAATTTCTGCCAAAAGATGATTCTATCATTTCTCAGAGTATGCGTTACAGTGTCTTATCTGGAGGAAAGAGGTTACGTCCTATTCTTGTTATTTTAACAGGTTCTCTTTTTGGAGTAAAAACTGAAAATGTGATTCATGCTGCTTGTGCAGTTGAGTATCTGCATACTTACTCTTTAGTTCATGATGATCTGCCTGCAATGGATAATGACGATTTTCGTAGAGGCTTGCTTTCGAATCACAAAAAATTCGGTGAAGCCATTGCAGTTTTGTGCGGTGATGCATTGCTTACAGAATCTTTTAATCTTATAACAAAATCAAAAAGTAGTGAAAAAAATATAAATCTTGCTGTAAGAATTCTATCGTATTACTGTGGCTACAAAGGTATGATTGCGGGACAAGTGGAAGATAGTTTTGAAACTGGTAAATGGAGAGGGGAAAATATAGATTCATTAAATAGAAAATTGCAGTCTATACAACTTCAAAAAACTGGAGCTTTGATAGTCGCATGTTTAAAAATTGGGGCTGTTTTGGCTGGAGCAAACAATAAAAGTTTAAGTGTTCTTGAATTTTACGGCACAAATATAGGTGTGGCTTTTCAAATAACAGATGATATTTTAGATGCACATGGTAATAAAAATCTGTTTGATAAAAAAAGCAGTGATCTGAAAAATGATAAACTTACAACGATTTCTATGTATGGAAAATATGAAGCTGAAAAAAAAGCAATCAAATGCGTAAAAAGAGCAAAAAAGGCAGTGTCAATATTTGGAAATAAATCTGAGTTGCTTATTAAAATGGCAGATTATGTAATAAATAGAGCCTATTAAGTACAAAGAAATCTGGTTTATGTGAGACACATTGTACTTTGTAATCGTCTTTTAAAAGTATATTAAGGAAGTTGTACTATACTCTAGGAGTAAAAATGAAATTATTAGATAAGATAAACAACCCAGAAGATTTAAAAAAATTGGAAAAGAAAAGCCTGTCAACTCTTGCAGAAGAGATAAGAGAAGAGATAATAAGTGTAATTTCAAAAAACGGTGGGCATTTAGCCTCAAATCTTGGCGTAGTTGAGTTAACGATTTCAATACATTATGTATTTAATTCTCCATTTGATAAGATAATTTGGGATGTAGGACATCAGACATATACACATAAAATTCTTACTGAAAGAAAAATTAATTTTAATACAATAAGGATGTATGGCGGTTTAAGTGGATTTCCAAAAAGATCTGAGTCTAAGTACGATGCTTTTGGAACTGGTCATTCTTCTACTTCAATTTCAGTAGCATTAGGGTTTGCTGTTGCAAGAGATTTTAATAGAGAGAGTTATAAAATAATTGCTGTCATAGGTGATGGTTCTATGACAGGTGGACTTGCTTTTGAAGGTCTACAAAATGCTGGCCATTTAAAAAAAGATATGCTTGTTGTACTAAATGATAATGAAATGTTTATTTCGAAAAAAATCGGGGCTATTGTTGGATATTTGGCAAAACTTTTAACAGCAGGTATGGCAAGAAAATTCGAAGATAAGGTTATAAAAACTATAAGTAGATTTCATGGATTTGGGTTGCCTTTTAAAAAAATTATAAAAAGAGTAAAAGTTATGCTTTTCCCTGGTATGCTTTTTGAAGAAATGGGCTTTACATATATAGGTCCTGTTCAAGGACATAATATAAATACCCTTATAACTATTTTGGAAAATCTAAAGAATATGAATGGTCCTGTACTACTACATGTGATTACAAAAAAAGGGAAAGGTTACGCTTTTGCTGAAGATCACCCAGTGAAATTTCACGGGGTTGGAAAATTTGATATTAAGTCTGGTAAAATCACACAAAATAACAAAGTTAATTTTACAAATGTTTTTTCAGATACGCTTATAAATTTAGCACAAAAAGATCCTAAAATAATTGCAATAACAGCTGCTATGGCAAAGGGAACTGGTCTTGACAAATTTGCCGAAAAATTTCCAAACAGGTATTTTGATGTTGGCATTGCAGAAGAACATGCTGTAACATTTGCTGCGGCATTGTCGGCTGCTGGTATGCGTCCAGTTTGTGCAATTTATTCAACTTTTATGCAAAGAGCTATTGACAGTATTATACATGATGTTGCTTTACAGAATCTTCCGGTTGTTTTTGTTTTAGACAGAGCAGGTCTTGTAGGTGAAGATGGTGGAACGCATCACGGTGTTTTCGATTTGTCTTATTTAAATTATATTCCAAACCTTGTAATTATGGCTCCAGCAAATGAAAATGAGTTGCAACATATGCTTAAAACGGCATTAAATTATGACAATCCATGTGTTATAAGATATTCTAAAAAAGGCTCTGACTTAGAGGTTTCGTTAGATAAATTTCCTAGTATATTGCAAATAGGGAAAGGGATAGTTTTAAAAAAGGGGAATGATATTTGTTTACTTGGAATTGGCAATCAAGTTGAGACTTGTATAAAAGCTGCAGAATTACTTGCTAAAAAGAATATAAGTGCTACTGTAGTAAATATGAGGTTTTTGAAACCGCTTGATAGTGATATAGTAAAAGAAATTCTTTTAAAAACAAAAAAATTTATTACAATCGAGGAGAATTGTATTATAGGTGGTTTTGGTGAAACTATAAAAGCTTTATTATGTAGTAGTGGGGCTGTTGTTGAATGCATAGGTCTTCCTGATAAATTTGTGGAACATGGTAGTATAAACATTTTAAGGGAAAAATATGGACTTACTTCAGAAAATATAATAAAAAAATCACTAGAAATTCTTAAAAATTAAAAGTAAAAATGTATTCTAATAAGTGTGGTTGTCTATTAATGTTTTTATAACAATTATGAAAATAAAAAAAATAAAAAAACGTCTCGATGTTGTACTTTTCGAAAAAAAATTTGTTAATACACGTGCGAAAGCTCAAGCTTTTATAATAAGCAAAAATGTTATTGTAAATAACCAAGTACAATTTAAGCCAGGATTTTTGGTTACTGAGAATGATTTAGTTGAAATAAAGAAAAATAATCCATACGTTTCACGGTCTGGATTAAAATTAAAATTTGCTTTGGATACGTTTGAAATTGATTTAAGAGGAGTTGTTTGCTTAGATATAGGAGCTTCAACTGGTGGTTTTACAGATTGTATGCTTCAAAAAGGAGCATTTAAAATTTATGCAGTTGATGTTGGTTCAAAGCAACTGCACTATAAATTGAGGCAGGATGAACGAGTTGTAAACATTGAGAAGATGAATTTTAGGTATTTTGATAAATTTTTATTGAAAGATAGCGTGAATTTTGCAACAATAGACGTTTCTTTCATATCACTTGATAAAATTTTACCTGTGGTACATGAAAATATTTTAAAAAATGGACTTGTCTTGGCTATGGTAAAACCTCAATTTGAACTTGAACCTTATGAGGTAGGAAAAGGTGTCGTAAAGTGTGAGAGATTAAGGCAAAAAGCTATAGATAAAATAAAAAGAGTTGCTAAAAATTTAGGATTTAAAATAATTTCCGAAGTTGCTTCTAATCTTAAAGGGCATAAAGGGAATTTAGAACATTTTATATTGTTAAAAAAATAATATAGTGCGAAATATTGAGATACAAAGTTTAGTATTTTGCTGGAGTATCATTAATAAAATTAAATTTATTATCACAATGAAGTTATAAATTTTTAGATAAGGGTTTAAATATTAGTTTAATTTGTTTATGTAAAGACCTTAATAGAGAGAGGTTATTTCTTAAGGAGGTGGAAATGTCTGAATATGATCATTATTCAGTTGAAAAAAAATGGCAAAACAACTGGGAAGAAAATAAGATTTTTGAAAGTGAAGAATGTTACGATAAAGAAAAATATTATTGTCTTGTTATGCTTCCTTATCCTTCAGGTAATTTGCATATGGGTCATGTTAGGAACTATACTATAGGAGACATTTTTGCACGTTTTTACAAAATGAAAGGTAGAAATGTTTTACATCCTATGGGATGGGATGCTTTTGGTCTTCCTGCAGAAAATGCTGCGATAAAGAATAGAATTCCTCCTGCTGAGTGGACAAAGCAAAACATTACTCGTATGAAAAAGCAACTCAAAACTCTTGGAATATCATATGACTGGAATAGAGAAGTTTCAACTTGTGATTCTGGATATTATAAATGGAATCAATGGTTCTTTATAAAAATGTGGGAGAAGGGTTTAGTTTTTAGGAAAACTGCAAATGTTAATTGGTGCCCATCCTGCAACACTGTTCTTGCAAATGAACAGGTTTTAAACGGAACTTGTTGGAGGTGTAAAAATCTTACAGATCATAAAGAATTAGAACAGTGGTTTATAAAGATTACTGACTATGCCGATGAGCTTTTAGAAGGAATTAAACAACTTGCTACTAAATGGCCCAAACAAGTTTTATCTATGCAAAAAAATTGGATAGGAAAGTCTTCAGGATTAGAAATTGATTTTAAATTAACGTGTACCAATAAGAAATTAAAAATATTTACAACGAGACCAGACACCATTTTTGGAGTAGCTTTTGTGGCTATATCTCCTGAACACAAAATTCTTGATGAAATAAAATTTAAAATTACAAATTATGATGAAGCTTTTAAATATATAATTGAAAGTAAAAAAAAATCGAGTGCGAAAGGATCTAGAAACAAAGAAAAAACTGGAGTAAAAATTAAAGGAATTAGTGCAATAAACCCAATTAATGCCCAGCAAGTTCCGATTTTTTTAGCAGACTACGTTTTAAGTAGCTATAGTAGTGGTGCAATTATGGCTGTACCTGCTCACGATCATAGGGATTGGGAGTTTGCAAAAAGATATAGTATTCCATTTTTTGAAGTTATTAAAAATAAGAATTGTTCTTCAATCGATAGAGAACCATATGAAGGTAAAGGGGTGCTTATAAATTCTGGACAATTTAATGGTATAAACTCTAATGAAGCTTTGATTATTGTTTCAAATTGGATTGAAAAACATAATCTCGGCAAAAAAACAGTAAATTTTAAACTTAAAGATTGGCTTATATCAAGACAAAGGTATTGGGGTACCCCAATACCTATGATTCATTGTAAAAATTGTGGAATTGTTCCTTTGCAAGAAAAGAATTTACCGATAATACTTCCAAAAAATATTGGACTTTTAGGAGAAGTAAAATCTCCTTTAAGAACAAGCAAAATCTTTATAAATGTGCAGTGTCCAAAATGTGGTATAGACGCAAAAAGAGATACCGATACTATGGATACTTTTGTAGATTCATCTTGGTACTATGTGAGATATTGTGATGCCCATAATTGTAATGCTGTTTTTGATAGTGTAAAAGTAAATTACTGGATGCCAGTAGATCAGTATATCGGTGGAATAGAGCATGCCTGTATGCATTTAATTTATTCAAGATTTTGGTACAAAGTTATGAGGGACATGGGTATTGTAAAAAACGATGAGCCTTTTTCAAATCTTTTAACTCAAGGTATGGTAACTTTAAATGGCAGTGCTATGTCTAAATCTAAAGGGAATATTGTCTGTCCTGATGAAATGATTCAAAAATATGGTGCAGATACTTTAAGACTTTTTATTCTTTTTGCTGCTCCTATTCAAAAGCAACTTGACTGGTCTTCAGAAGGAGTTGTGGGTTGTCGAAGGTTCATAAATAGAATATGGCGACTTTTTAATATAATTCATGTTAAATCTAATGTTCCTGCATCAGAAAAAACCAAAGCTGATATTTTACAATTAATGCATTATACAATTAAAAAAGTCACTAATGATATTGAAAAGGAGTTTCAATTTAACACAGCAATTTCCTCTATTATGGAACTTGTGAATTTTTTGTATATTTATAATCATCATTCAAATGATGATGGAATATCTATCATGGTCTATAAAACAGTTGTGCTTTTAATGTCTCCTTTTACTCCTCATATCTGTGAGGAAATATGGGAAATGTTTGGAAATAAAAAAAGCATATTAAGCTGTCCATGGCCGTCTTATGATAGAAATTTACTGAAAAAAAAATTTATTGAAATTCCAATACAGATAAATGGAAAATTAAAAGGTAAAACAATTATTTCTGTATCTGATAGTGAAAATGAAATAAAGAAAAAATTAATAAAAGTTAAAAAATTTGCTGAGGAGTTAGAAAATAAACAAATAATAAAATTTATGTATATTAAAAATAAAATTGTTACGTTAGTTGTTAAATAACTAGGAAAGATTCTGTTCTATATTAAACATACTTTTTAAATTGATAACTTTTATTATATTGTGCTGTATGTAAAATAAGGGTGGGGTTAAAATTTAAAATGAAAAAAATATTGTTGTATTTAGTTTTATTAGTATTACCTGTGATAATTTTAATATCTTGTAATCCTCTTCACAACTATAATAATATGCGAATTTTGCCGAATCATATTAAAAAAGTATATGTGAGTCCTTTTGTTAATAACACAAATGAATTAGAATTAGAAATGGAATCTACAAATGCTTTTATAAACGAAATGTTAAGTGACGGACGTCTCTCTTTGGCCAAAACAAAGGAGGAGTCTGATGGCACTTTAGTTGTAACAATTAAAAAATATGTTTTACAACATCTTACTTATGACGAAAATAATCTAGCAGAACATAGTAAGCTTCATATTGTGATAAGTGTTTCATTTATTAATAGGGATAATGTGATTTTATGGACTGATTCGAATAAAATCTTGGAGCGGATTTATAGTGATAAAAAAATATCACAAAAAAATGATATGTTAGATTGTGGAATTACTACTGAGCAAGAAGCTAGAGAAGCTTTATGGGAAAATTTATCGAGAAATATTATAAAACGAATTATAAAAAGTTTTTGTTTGGTTAGCTAATTGTTTTATTAACCTAAGATGAGTGTGGATATGTCGTAAAATTGTGAACTTGGTTATTATTTTAAACCTTAAATTTGATTATGTCGATAGTAGATACTAAGACCTTTAGCAAATTAATATCTTCTAAAAGAATATTCCCTGTTTATTTGTTTGCAGGTGAAGAGTCTTATCTTATAGAATTATGTCTTAGAAAATTAGACAAACTTCTTGAAGTAAACGATTTTAATAAAGAAATTTTCTATATTTTGGAAGCTCCATTTGACGACATTTTAAACGCTCTTCATACCCCTCCTTTTTTAGGAAAGAGGAGAGTGGTTGTTGTTAAAAGTATTAATAAAATAAATACAACTGATGTTGGTAAATTTATCAGTTACTTATCTAATGTAGTTGAGTCATCTTGCCTTATACTTTTATATTTTTGTAATTATAAAAAAGAAACTGTTGTAAAAAGAAAAGAACTTATAAATAAATGCATATCTTCAGAAAACTGTATAGCAGTAAATTGTAGGAAGCAATATGAAAATGAAGTGAAAGAATTTATAAAAAACGAGTTTACTAGAAGGAATAAAACAATTTCTTATGATATAATTTCAAAAATCATTGCCGATGTTGGCAATGATTTATTAAATATTTCAAGTGAGATAGAAAAAGTTTCTTTATTTATTGGTGAAAATATAAAAAATATTACTAATTATGATTTTGAAAAAATTATGGGAATTACAAAAGAAACAAATACATATGTTTTGTCTTCATTTATTGAGTCAAAAAATTTAAAAAAGTCAATGTTTATTTTAGAAAAGTTACTTGGCGAAGGCGAAGAACCAATAATAATTCTCTCTGTAATTTTGTCAACTCTGAGAAAACTACTTAGTGCAAAAAGCATGAT
Organism: Endomicrobium sp.; assembly: GCA_031290055.1. Taxonomy (GTDB): domain Bacteria; phylum Elusimicrobiota; class Endomicrobiia; order Endomicrobiales; family Endomicrobiaceae; genus Endomicrobiellum. The sequence goes on from JAITOH010000075.1 coordinate 8,951, forward strand.
CGAAGAGCAAAAAATGTCTATTAAAGATGTGGGTTCTAATATTGGGATTCATAATCTATATAGCACCTCTTTTTTTACAAATTTAAAAAAACACAATATAAAAAAATTACTAACAAGCTTTAAAATAGTATTAGAAGCTGATATATCAATCAAAAGCGATAGGAGTGAAGCAGTATCAGTATTAGAAAAAACTATATTATACATTTGCGAATGATATGTACGTTGTTAAAAACAAAATAGCTATTTTCTGAAGTAATCACTTAAGTGATTACTTCATTTTTGACACAAGTTTAGAAAGTCTTGCTTTTTGATTTGAAGATGCTTTATAATGCACTATGTTTTTTTTTGATGCTTTATCCCATTCTGAAAAAACTATATTTAGATATTCTTTAGACGCTTTCAGATCACCCTTCTTTACGGAATTTTCGACCCTTTTTACTGCTGTTCTTATTTTACTTTTTGTTAGCATATTTCTTTTAGTTCTCTTTTTTGTCTTCCTCACTTCCTTGAGGGCTGATGTATGTCTTCCTGTTTTTAACTTTGCCATTTCTACTCCTCAAAACAAATATTTATAATATTTGTTTTGTAATTGTTTATTGATTTTTTTTAACAACTTAAAATTATTTATCAAATTTTATAGCATATTCAAAATCTCACATTTTTTAACAATGATGCATGCATATAGTGCAATCTTCTCTTTTCGTTATATGTTTAACTCTATACGTATTTTCTAAACCATTAAAAATTAAAATTTTATTTTTTAAACAATGTAAATTTAAAATAAGCTTTATTGCTTCTAATGCTTGTATAGAACCTATGACCCCTGCTATTGCTCCAAGTATTCCAAACATTTTCGATGTTAGTTGTACTGAGGGATTCAAAGGGTACACACACCTAAAACAACTAGTGTTTTCCTTTGGGACTATTGTTGTTAAAATTCCTTCAAATTCACATACTGCACCACATACAAGAGGTATAGAATTTTTGTAAGCCACCATGTTTATTAGGTATCTACTTTCAAAGTTATCTACAGCATCTATTATCACATCATATTCTTTAAAAATCTCAGTGACGTTGTCTTCAGTAAGCCTATCAGAATGTGCTGTAACTTTAACATCGTAGTTGAATTCTTCAAGTTTTGCTTTTGCTATATATGCTTTTTGTTTACCTAAGTCTAAAGGTGTATAAAGGAACTGCCTATTTAAATTGCTTGGTGACACAATATCAAAATCACATAAACCTATATTACCTATACCAGCTGCTACAAGATAGGTGAGTACAGGGCTACCAAGCCCACCTGCACCACAAACAAGGACTTTTGCATTAAAAAGCTTTTGCTGGCCTATTTCTTTGATCTCTTTGATTAATATTTGTCTCTGGTATCTTTCAAGATTTCTTTTCACTTTATCCACCACCTACAAATCTTAATACTTCTAATGTGTCTCCATTTTTTAATACAATTTTTTTAATGTCTTCATAGGATATAACTTTTAAATTGTATTCTAAAGTTACTTCAATAGGAACAACATCATTCATCTTTAGAAAATCAAAAATGGTTGTAGTTTCTTCTATTTCTTTATTTTGTCCGTTAATTTTGACAGTAATCATTTATTATCTCCTGTGCCTTCTTTATCGTAAGTTCCATATTATTTGAAGATGTGATCTCTGTTACCATGCAAATATTATCTGGTTTATATTTGCAAATTTTTAATAGATTTGAAAGTTTAATTCCTCCTATTGCTACTTTTGGAATTTTGATATTTTTTACACAAAAGTTTAAATATTCAAGGCCTACGGGATCTTTAACACTATCTTTCGTAAAAGTTTTGTATATTGGTCCTACAGCGATGTAATCAGCCCCATGTTCTACAGCAAGTAAAGCTTCTTTTGGAGAGTGAGTAGACACACCTATAATCATATTTCTTCCTATAATTTCTCTTGTTTCACTGGCAGGTAAATCACTTTGTCCTATGTGAACTCCATCACTTTGAACAGCTAAAGATACATCAATGTCGTCATTTATTATAAAAAAACATCCAAAATCTATAGTCAACTTACGTAAGACTTCACATTGCTTAAATTTCTCAAGTTTTGTCTTATATTTATCGCGATACTGAAGAACTTTTATTCCAGCTTCAAGCATTCTTTTTACAATTGTAATGTTATCTTTACCATTTGAAAAATTTTCAGCAGTTATTGCATATAATCCTTTAGGTAATTGTTTTTTCATAATTTAATCCAATCTTTCATTATGGGTTGATAACCTTTCTGATAAATCATTTCTTTTACTTCTTCAACCGTAGCTGTATCATTTACTTTAAATTGTCCTTCAAAATCTCTTTTTTTTATGTAACCACCTACTTCAGTACTTGATGCTGCTGACATTTTGGTTACACCCAAAGGTATTAAATTACTCCTCAATTCTTTACTTTCTCGTGTGGATACAGTTATGTTTACACGATTTATAAAAAGTCTCATTGCACAGATTGCCTGAATAAGATTTATATCAGATATTACGCTTTTAGGATGATATGCTCCTAAAGCCGGCCTAAATCTGGGAAAAGATACGCCAACTTCTATTGCTGGAAATTTTTGTTGAAGATACTTTGCATGCAGACCTACAAAAAATAATTCACTTACAAAATCATTTAAGCCCAAAAGAGAACCAACATTAAGACTTCTATAGTTACATATACCTGCTCTTTCACATGTTTCTAGACGATATTTATAGTTTGATTTAGCACCTTTTGTATGAAGAACTTTATAAATTTTTTCATTATACGTTTCCTGAAAAATCGTTAGTCCGCTAACTCCAATATTTCCCATCTCTTTATACTCATATTCGTCTAATGGGTATATTTCTATGTCTACCACTTCGAAATAGTTTTTTAATATTTCAACACATCTTTTAAAATAATATAACGAAGTTTTTGTTCTATTTTCCCCGGAAACAATAAGAATATGACGAATTCCATATCCTGCAACTACTTTAGAGTTTTCTTTGATTTCTTCAAAGGAGAGAACTTCGCGTTTAATTTTATTTGTTGTTGAAAAACCACAGTATGCACAGTTATTTATGCAGAAATTTGAAACATATAACGGAGCGTATAAAAGAATACTTTTGCCGAAATGTTTTAATGATATTTCATGGGATTTTTGCGCTATTTTCTCAATATGATTCATAGCTTTTGGCGACAGAAGATTTAAAAAATCAACCTTATCAATTTTTTCTTTCTGAATAGAATTTATTACCATATCATCTGAGACATTTGCAACATATTCTTTAAAATCTAATGCATCATATTGTTGTTTGACGTCATAAAAAGCCATAAACATCCTCTTTAGTTTCTTGTTCTTAAAATTAATGATTACATTTAAACGTTATTATTTTCAAGAAATTTTGTTAATGGTGAAGAGGCTATTGCTTTATCTGACACCGCTCCTAATTTTGCCAAAAACGCTTTTCTCCCAGCGCTCACAGCGTCTTTAAAAGCTCCTGCCATTAAAACTGGGTTGGAGCTTGAAGAAATTGAAGTGTTTATCATTACACCAGAACATCCAAGTTCCATGCATTCACATGCGTCAGAAGGCTTTCCCAAACCAGCATCAATTATTATTGGAGTATCAATTTCTTCAAGCAGAATT
>JAITOH010000021.1 GCA_031290055.1 Endomicrobium sp.
TAGAAGAAACGAAAATTGATTCTTTAGCCATTGCAATAGGGACTTCACATGGTGCGTATAAATTTAGTGGAGCAGTAAACATTGCCTTTGATGTTTTAAAAGAAATAAGAGCTTTGATAGATATTCCGATTGTACTACACGGAGCATCATCAGTTCCTAAAGAATTAACCAACGAGGTAAATAGGTATGGTGGAAAAATTCCTGGAGCAATGGGTGTACCTATGTTAAATCTTAAAGAGGCAATCAAGCTTGGTGTATCGAAGATTAATGTCGATACTGATGGAAGACTTGCAGTTACAGCTGCAATAAGAAAAGTTTTTACAGAAACCCCTGAAAAATTTGATCCAAGGGATTATTTGGGCCCAGCAAGAACAGCTCTTGCGAATCTTGTAGTTACAAAAATGAAAAATTTTGGAACTGTAGGCCATGCAAAAGATTATATACCAAAGTCTCTTTATGATATGAAAAAAGAGTATGATCAAAGTCAAAATTAAAAAATTGTTTTAGGGTATTAAAGTGAAATTTTAATGTGTTGTCTTAATTGTCTAACCGTTTTTGACGTTTTTGTTTCTCTTGTGATGTTATTAAGTTTAAAAATTGATATGCATGATGGGTTTTGTCGTGTAAAACTTTATGTGAGGTTGTTTTTCTTGTTAGCTAAAAATGGGGAATATAGATATAGTGATTTAATATTTCATAAGAGTAGTCTGTTATGTTTAAAATATGCCTAAAAAGTATAGTTTAATTATATTTTTGTTGCGAAGAACTAGATAGATCGGGAAGTTTTAAACAATTTCAAATTAAAACTTTTTAAGCAGAGTGAAAATTTGATTTTTTGAAAGTTAAACTAGATTTGTGGATGTATGGATGTTTAAGGTATTTTATAGGTATTTTTCTATTGTTTATTGTGTGTTTATGGGATAAAACATTATTTTTACAATCCATAATGCAACTATAAAGATTGCTTTAGTGTGAAATTGTAATTCTTAATAAGGGACTTGGTTCTGTAAAATTATTGTCAACTTGTTTAAAATAGAAATAAACAATTGAAATATTTTTTTCACTATTTTAAAACCCCAAATTTTTTTTAGTCACTACAGTTGTCAAATTATCTTATCGCATGGCGGTATTTTTAGTTTCGGGTATAAAATTAAAAGGGAAATACTATAAAAAGCAAAATCTAGATTTTTATTTACGTGTGATATTTGAAAAATAAGCTCTATTTGTTACTCTTATAATAAAAACGTATAAGCAAGTACCAGTGAGAAAAAGTTTGGCAATTGAATTTTTTAAGGTTTCGATAAAAATACGGACTCTAAAATAACAAGTGATTTTATTGCTTTAATCCTTTTTAAAATTGGGGGATGTGAGTACTCTAAAATCACTTTTAGTCTGTGAGGGTGTAGGTTTGATAAATTGTCAACAGAAAGTTTTTTTAAAGCAATTATCATAGCTTCAGGATTTTTATGAGTTTTTATTGAGTATGCATCGGCTTGATATTCATATCTACGCGAAAAGTAATTGGATACTACCTTTGTTACTAAAGAAACGGGCGAATATAAAATTATAAGGAACGCTATTCCTGCATATACAGGTTGCACATGCATACAAAAAGCACTATAGAGCCATACTTTATCTATCAAAAGCGAAAATATAAATAGCATTATTCCAGTTGAAATTAGTGAAAAAATTATATGTTTTACAATATGTCCTAACCTGAAATGTCCCATTTCGTGTGCTAGAACACTTGTAAGTTCATCAACGGTATGTTTCTGTATGAGTGTGTCAAATAAAACTATTCTGCGAAACATACCAAAGCCAGTAAGAAATGCGTTTGACTTTGTAGAACGTTTCGAGCCGTCCATTTTGAAAATTCCTTTCATTTTAAATCTTTCTTTCTTTGCATATTTTTCAATGGACTTTTTCAATTCTCCTTCCTCTAGAGGAGTGTATTTGTTAAATAGTGGCATTATAACTATAGGTGCGATAAGGGTTATAAAGAGATTTAATAAAATAATAAACAGAAAAACAAATAACCATGCGGATTGGTAAACATTTATTAAAATCCACAATATTGTTGTACAAACAACGATACCTATAATGGTGCTTATAATCCATGATTTTAAAATATCTAAGACAAAATTTTTTATACTCAATTTATTAAATCCAAATTTTTCTTCAATTATAAAAATATGGAAAATTGAGAAAGGCAGTTTTAAAATTTCAACAGCAAAAAAGAGAATACCTATGAAAACAAGACCTGTTAAAATAGTTCCAAACCCAAAAGACAAAGATACTGTGTTTAGATAATTAAAACCGTGTGAAACTATAAAAATAATTTGTAGTGTTAAAAAAAAGGATGAAAGAACTATATAAAACTTTGTGTTTGTCTTTAAATATTCTTGCGATTTTGTATATTTTTCTTTGTCGAAGTACCCTTGAAATTCAAAAGGGACATTGCTTGAAATATTTTTTATATTAAGTAAATTAGATGCCATCTCAACTAAATATGTAGTGATAAGAAGGGAAACTACAATAAAAGTATAAAAATTCATATTTGCCCCAATTTTGCCACAATATGTTATAATACAGTGTGCTGGTAATGTTTTATAGCTGTCTATTGTAACATATTTTGTTGTAAACCTTGTTCTTATTATATTTTTATGAATAAGGATATTCAATATTATTATTATTATTATTATATTTTTGTGGGCTTGTTTGGGTTTACGAATAGACTAGTTCAGATGATAGATATTTTAAAAAATGAAATAAAAATCAAAAATAGAAGAGGTTGTAAATATCGGTGCCACATTATAAGTGGCAGTTATGGTTTTTTATTTAGCCTTGAAAAGACAATGAAAAAACACGAAAATCTTTTTATAACTATTGAAGGTGGAGAAGGTTCTGGTAAGACCACACAATCATTTCTTTTAAAAAAGTATCTTGAAGACAGTGGCTATGAAGTTTTGCTTACAAGAGAACCTGGTGGCACAGTTTTAGCTGAAAATATAAGAGATATTCTACTAAGTCCAAACTTGAATCTTATAGCACTGAGCGAACTCTTTCTCTTAGAAGCTGCAAGAGCACAGCATATAAAAAATCTTATTCTACCTGCTTTAAAAAAAGGGAAAATTGTTATTTGTGATAGGTTCATAGATTCTACTGTTGCCTACCAGGGATATGGTAGAAAACTGGATTTACAGCTTATAAATAGCCTAAATTTAGTTGCATCGTTTGGATTGATACCTATTTTGACAATATACATTGATGTAATTCCATCTAAAGGTTTAGAGATAGCAAAAAAGAATAATAGTAAAGTTTACAATGCATGCGGTGATAGGATAGAAAGTGAATCTATGCAGTTTCACAATGATGTGAGGAAAGGTTATATAGAACAGGCGAGAAAGTATCCTAAAAGAATAAAAGTTATTAAATCACAAGTGACTTTGGATAGAACCCATGCTTTAATAAAAAACATTGTAGGTGCGGTGTTGTAAATGTTTAGGAATATATTAGGACAAGAAAAAGTAAAAAGAATACTTTCAGTACAAATAAAAAAAAATAAAATAGCACATGCTTATATTTTTATAGGGCAAAGTAGTGTAGAGAGACAACTTGTAGCTGTTGAACTTGCTAAAATTTTAAATTGTACTATAAATGGTTATTCTAAAACATACATTGGAGCCTGTTGTAGTTGTATATCTTGTAAAAAAATAATAAAGAATATTCATCCTGATTTGCATTTTATAGATTTTACTAAACAAGCAGAACTTGTGGCAGGTAATTTGGAAAATCAAAAAAAAATAAGAATAGAGACAATCAAATATATGCAAAAAGAAGTTGCAATCAGGATACACGAAGGTAAATGGAAAGTTTTTATTATTTCTTCTGCAGAAAAAATGAATGCACTCGTTGCAAATTCGTTGCTTAAAACACTTGAGGAACCACCTAAAAACACAGTAATAGTTTTAAGTGCAAAATATAAAGAGAGTATTCCACAAACACTAATTTCACGTTCTCAAACATTATTTTTTCAGCCTTTAAGACAGAGCGAAATTTTAAGTTGGATTATGTCAAATTATACCTTAGATGAACTAAAAGCTCGAGAAATAGCGAAATTAAGCGATGGTTCTATTGAAAATGCAAAAAAACTTATTGGTGGAGATAAAAAAGATCTACATTCTTTGTGGATTAAATTGACAAGCCAAAAATTGTATATTTCTGATGTTTTAGAATTTTCAAAAAACATTTCAAAAAGCGAGGCTTTAGAATTTATTGATGCAATGACAGTTAAAATTGGAAATGACTTAAAAACATGTCCGACGAGAAACATTCAATGGCTTGAGTTGCTAAATTTTTCTAAGATGCTGTTTCTTAAAAACATAAATACTCGTATAGTTTTGGATAATTTATTTTTAGGGGTTTTGGATTTGAGTAGGAGTATTTAAGTCATGTTTTTGTACTAATAACTAATAAGAGATATAATATGTTTTGAAGAGGTGTTGATTAAAATATTTAATGAACATACAATTTTTACTAGCTGGGAATTCGCTTTACATAATTCTCCTGGCATTGTTATTTAAGGGTATGAAATTAAATTTTAATGTGTGATAATTGATATTTTAATAACGCGAAGTTCATGAGAATTTTTCAATAATGGTTAAAAGTATGCTTTGCGGTGTATAATTTGTGTAAATTTTGTAATCGTGGGGGGAGATGTAAGTTATGTCAATAGTCATAGGAGTAATGCTTAGAAAGACTAAAGATAGGATATATGCTACTGCTGAGCATTTAACTCTGAAATTAAATGACAATGTTATAGTCGAAACTGAACATGGTATTGAATTTGGAATAATTTGCGAAAATGAAAAATATATAGAGGAAAAAGGATTCCAAGCAAACAAAATTTTAAGGAAAATGACAGGGGATGACAAAATAAGACTTATTAAAAATAAAATGAAAATTTTAAAAATACAAAAAATAGTAGAACAGAAAGCAAGTGAGCATGGGTTGGGTATGAAATTAACATGTGTTCAGCATACTTTTGATTGCTCAAAACTCTTCGTTTATTATACTTCTGAAACAAGAATTGATTTTAGGGGACTTATAAAAGATTTGGGGCGTATTTTAAAAACTAGAATTCAAATGGTTCAAATAGGCGTAAGAGACGAATCAAAAATGCTTGGCGGGTTAGGAACTTGCGGACAAGTTTTGTGCTGCCAGAAATTTTTAAAAGACTTTAATTCTATTACCATAGATATGACTAAAGAACAAGACTTGTCATTAAATACTGCAAAACTTTCAGGACTTTGTGGCAGACTTAAATGTTGCATATTTTATGAAAACGACACTTACAAAGATGCCAG
>JAITOH010000042.1 GCA_031290055.1 Endomicrobium sp.
ATTTGCTATAAGAGAAGGTGGAAGAACAGTTGGATCCGGTGTTGTAACTGAGATAGTAGAGTAATGTCTGGTAAAATATATTATCTGTAGTTGTGTGTGATGGTTTATTGTTGAAAAAAATCTTAAAACACATTAACTTTTTGTGTTGTAGTGTGTGTGTAAGAAATATATTTGTAAAAATAATTTGGAGATTAAAATATTATGTCTGAAAGGGTTATAGTAACTGTAGCATGTGGGGTATGTAAAAACAGAAATTATTATTTTGATAGGTGTAAAAAGCAAGATGGAAAACTTTTGTTAAGTAAATTTTGTAAAAATTGTGGGAAACATACTGACCATAATGAGACAAAGTGAAAAATATAAAATAGTTGGTAAAATTATTTGAAATAAAAAGGTAGGGGTATAGGCTAATGGTAAACTGCTGGTCTCCAAAACCAGTCTTGAAGGTTCAACTCCTTCTACCCCTGTTTATGGTAATATTTTGTTAAGGTGTATAATGAATTTACTTATAGAATCTATACAATTTTTTAAAAATGCATATAATGAATTTAGAAAAGTTGCTTGGCTTGATAAAAAGAAAATTGTTGGAATTACTGTGGTAGTAGTTATATTTGTCACTATTGTGTCTGTTTTTGTTAGCGTAGTTGACTTTTTTTTAGGTATAATGTCGGGTATTATATTATAAAGTATGTTGGAGTTAAAAAATGGCGAACCAATGGTATGTTGTTCATACTTATTCAGGACATGAGTATAAGGTAAAAAAAAAATTGGAAATGGCTGTTGAAAATATAAGTATGCAAAATGTCATTTTACAGGTGCTTGTTCCTACTGAGGAAGTAGTTGAAATAAAGCAAAATAAAAAGAAAATAATAAAAAGAAAGTTTTATCCTAGCTACGTTTTTATCGAAATGATTATGAATAATGCTACTTATTGGCTTGTCAGAAACACTGTAGGAGTTACAGGTTTTTTAGGAGGGATAAAACCCATACCTATGGCACATTATGAAGTTGAAAATCTTCTTAATGCCATTGTTAATCCTAATGTTTCCAAACCTAGACCAGCAGTTTCATTTGAAAAAGAAGAAAATGTTCGAATTATTGAAGGCCCTTTTAAACATTTTATTGGTACTGTGGAAGAAATTAATCAGGAAAGAGGTAAACTTAGGATTATGGTAATTATATTCGGAAGACCTACGCCTGTAGAACTTGATTTTTTGCAAGTTGAGAAGATGTAAAATATAGGAGTAATAACAAATGTCTTCAAATAAAAAAGTAAAAACGATAATTAGGTTGCAAATCCCAGCAGGTGGGGCAAATCCGGCTCCACCAGTAGGTTCTGCTTTGGGCCCTCATGGTGTAAATATTATGAATTTTTGTAGGCAGTTCAATGAAAAAACGAAGATGCTTGAGCATGGCATGGTGATACCTGCGGTTGTGACTGTGTTTGAAGATAGGTCGTTTACGTTTATAACAAAGATATCTCCAGTTTCAGTTTTGATTAAAAAAGCTATTGGAATTGCAAAGGCTTCAGGAGTTCCTAATAGAAATAAAGTAGGAAAAATTTCTAAAGAGCAGGTAGAAAAAATTGCGATTCAAAAAATGCCTGATTTAAATGCAAATGGAAATTTAAATACTGCTAAACTTATGATTGAAGGGACCGCAAAAAGTATGGGTGTTGAGGTGATTAGGTAGTTAAGCTGACAAATTTTACACTCGTAATTTAAAATAATATGAAGAAATTTGACTGTACAGACCACAGAAAAGTTGTTGCTTTTTGTTAAAGATTAGTTGATTTGGAAGAAGTTAATAATTGGATAGTTATTTATATTAATTGAAGTGTGAAAGGAATGTTTTTCAAGCCATTCAGTTCATATGGTGTAGCCACGATAGAGGAGGTTAAGGTGGGTAAAAGACTAAATGAGGCTATGAAATTAATCGATAAAAACAAGGCTTATGCAATAGATGAAGCTGTGGTTCTGCTAAAAGAGACTGCTAAAGCAAAATTCGATGAGACTATTGAAATTCATATAAGACTTGGGATTGATTCTAAACGTAGCGATCAAATAGTAAGAGGAACGATGTCCCTACCATATGGTATTGGTAGAATAAGAAGAGTTGCAGTTTTGGTAAAAGGTGAAAAACAAAAAGAAGCTGAAGTTTCAGGGGCTGATATTGTAGGATTTGATGACCTGATTGAAAATATTTCAAAATTCAAGATTGATTTTGATATTTTAGTTGCTACACCTGATGTTATGAAAGATTTGAGTAAAGTTGCAAAAATACTGGGTCCTAAAGGACTTATGCCAAATCCAAAGTCAGGTACCGTAACATTTGAAATTGCTAGAGCAGTTAAAGAATTTAAACAAGGGAAAATTGAATATAAAAATGATTCTTTTGGTATAATTCATGTTCCAGTTGGTAAGGCATCTTTTGAAAAGGAAAAACTTTCATGTAACGCAAAAGCTTTAATTGAGGCCGTTTTAAAATCAAAACCTTCAAATTCGAAAGGCCAGTATATAAAAAGTATTTTTATGGCATCAACTATGGGTCCTAGTATATTTGTTGAACGAAAAGTTTAGTTGTCATTTATGTTT
>JAITOH010000072.1 GCA_031290055.1 Endomicrobium sp.
AATTCGATCATTGGCTGTTACTGGGTTCCCCTACTATGTTAAAAAAAATGATACGAATGCAATAGAAATTTCACAAAATATAATGTTAAAATTTCAAGGGATAAGAAGAATCGGATCTGCAGCCTTGAGTATGGCCTATGTAGCGTGTGGACGTTTCGATTCTTTTTGGGAAGAAGGCTTAAAACCCTGGGATATAGCTGCAGGAATTTTGATAATTAAAGAAGCAAATGGAAGAGTGTCAGATTATAGTGGCAAAAATATTTCTACCTTTAAAGACACTTTATTAGCGTCAAATGGTTCTAAAATACACAAGGAATTATTAAAAATCATAAATGGATAAGAATGAAGAAGACTACGCATTACAAATAATAGAAATTCTACATAAGAATTATCAATCAGTAAAATGTGATTTAAATTTTTCAAGTCATTTCGAACTTCTTACAGCAGTAATCTTATCTGCACAATGTACTGATAAAAGAGTCAATAAAATAACAAAAAATCTTTTTAAAAGATATAACAATGTCGAAGAATATGCAAATGCTGATGCATCTGAATTTGAAAGTTATATAAGATCAGCAGGGTTTTTTAAAATTAAAGCAAAGAATATAATCGGATCAGCATATTTAATAGTAAATAAACATAATGGAAATGTTCCACAAACCATGGAAAAACTACTTGAGCTTCCTGGAGTTGCAAGGAAAACTGCAAATGTTGTTTTGGGAACCCTTTTTAATAAACATGAAGGTATTGCTGTAGATACACATGTCATAAGAATTGCAAATTTATTAAAATTGACAAAATATGATAATCCTGTTGCAATCGAAAGAAAATTAATGAAAATAATTCCTAAAGAACATTGGATAAAATTCCCATTCTTAATACAAACTTTAGGAAAAAGAGTTTGCAAATCAAGAACTCAAAACCATACAATATGCCCTATAAAAGCACTTTGTCCATCTTTTTTGCAAAAAAAAATAGCAAAATTTATTTAGTACTTGAGTATTGAAACATAATATACAAAAAACGAACATAGAATTTACTTCACAAATATACTTTTTACTCTACTTCTTTGGAATAAATCATGTAAGAACGCAAGTATTACGACATAACACTTTAAATTCTATGCTAAACAAGAATTCTTTATGTTTTTGAAGTTCAAGAAACAGAAATTTAGGTTTTAATTGTAACCTCTTATCTTTTTATTATAGGTAAACCAGTTTATTTTTCTAATCCTTTTTTGATTTTTAATTATTCAATGCAGATCACAATTAAAGCAATCTTCAAAAAATTGACTTCACTAATTAAAACATATAGAATAGCAGCAAGCACATAGTTATATATTTTTATTGGCGACGTAGCTCAGCGGTAGAGCAGAGGATTCATAAGCCTTTGGTCGTAGGTTCAATTCCTACCGTCGCTAGTTTTCATGGTATAGTTATCATTTTATTTTATCAAATGACATTTTTTTCGGAGTTATACATGAGCATTAGAGGGAAGTAGTGTAATCTGTTGCTTTTGTACATGATTTTTAAGAAGATAAAAAATCCGACTTAATGGCATCGTTTCAATTTAGAAAAAATATTCTTGTTTTAACTTTTGAATGTGAAATAACCATCTACCTTCCCTTCTAACGGTGTCATCTAAAAATCTCATCCATTGTTAAGAACCATTCAAAAAAACACCCGTAACATACTTTTTATAAATTTTATATAAAATATAAATTGCAATTAGTATTACAAACTATGAATTCTTTTTATGTCAGCGCCGAGTTTTTTTAACTTGCTCTCAAACATATCATAACCTCTATCCAAATGATAAACTCTTGAAATGGTAGTTTTGCCATCTGCTACAAGTCCTGCCAAAACAAGAGCTGCTCCAGCTCTTAGATCTGAAATCATTACTGGTGCCCCAGAAAATTTTTTGACACCTTCTATATTGACAAATTTGCCATCCATTGAAATATTGGCTCCAAGTCTTTTAAGTTCCGCAACATGTAAAAATCTATTTTCAAAAACCTCTTCTTTTACACGGGATTTCCCTTCTAATAAACACATCAAAACCATCCATTGAGCTTGAACATCAGTAGGAAATCCAGGATATACTCCAGTACTTATATTCTGAGATTTTAAATTTCCAACCCATTTTACAAAAATTGTGTCTTCTCTCTCCTTGATACACAGCCCACTCTTTTTCAATTTATCACTTACTGCTTTTAAATGGTGCGATATTACTTTCTTAAGTACAACTTCACCTTTTGTTATTGCTGCAGCAATAATATAAGTTGCAGCTTCTATTCTGTCAGGAATTACTTCATGTGAAAATCCATGAAGTGTATCTACACCTTCTATTACAATCCGATTTGTTCCTGCACCCGTAACTTTTGCACCCATTTTGTTTAAAACACTTGCTAAATCCTCTACTTCTGGCTCACAAGCAGCATTAACAATTGTAGTTTTTCCTTTTATCAAAACCGTAGCAAGTAATACATTCTCAGTTGCTCCTACACTTGGGAATTTAAAATTTATTGTTGTACCTTTGAGTTCATTTTTGACAAAAGTTTTTAGATAACCACTTTCTACTAAAATTTCAACACCTAGTTTTTTAAATGCATCTAAGTGTATATCTACAGGCCTAGCACCAATAGCACATCCACCTGGTAATGGTACATCAACTTTACTAAGTCTCGCAAGTAACGGGCCCATTACCAAGATACTTGCCCTCATTTTTCTTACCAGATCATAAGGAGCTACGTGTTTGTATTTACAAGAAGAATAAATTTTTACAATACTTCCTTCTTTGACTGTTTTTTTTCCTACAAAATTCAAAAACGCAATCGTTGTATCTACGTCAATAAGTGATGGTACATTTGTTATTGTTACAGGTTCATCTGTAAGCAAAGCAGCAAACATTATTGGCAATGTTGAATTCTTTGAACCAGATATAACAACTTCACCTTTTAATTTTTTCCCACCATATATTACTATTTTGTCCATTTTTATTCCTGGCTACTTAAAATATAAACATAATCTATAAATAAGTACTGATGGGATTTACATCCACAACAACTTTATATATTTATTTCCGCCTCTAGTACCCTTGGTAACCCAGCATAATCTTTAACTATCCTAAGATTTTTATAATATGGACTATCTAGAAATATACTCCTTATTTCATAGGCTTTATTCGCATTTAACTCAAGAAAAACAATCCCAGTATTTTTTAAATATCTACAAGCCCTATTAGATATCTCTCTATAAAAAAATAACCCGCTGTTTTTGGCAACTAAAGCATTTTTTGGTTCAAACTTAAGTTCATTTTTTAAAATACAATATTCCTCTTCTGAAACATAGGGTGGATTTGAGACGATTATGTCAAAATTATCGCCACTTATTCCATCAAAAATATCACTTTTGACAAAATTTATATTAATAGCATTGTTTATCTGCGCATTTTCTTTTGCAATATTAATAGCATTTTCACTTATATCAGAAGCCGTAATATTTTCAAATACCCCAAGCTTTGCTAGAGCAACAGCTATACACCCGGAACCCGTACATAGGTCCAATACAGACCATTTA
The DNA here is from genome assembly GCA_031290055.1 of Endomicrobium sp. GTDB lineage: Bacteria > Elusimicrobiota > Endomicrobiia > Endomicrobiales > Endomicrobiaceae > Endomicrobiellum. The sequence continues at coordinate 3,579 of JAITOH010000072.1, forward strand.
CTTCTCATATCAGCAAATTCTAACACCCTTTCAACCAAAATCTCAGTTTCGGGTCTAGGTATTAAAACATTATTGTTTACTTTAAATTCAAATCCCATAAATCCAGCAAAACCTGTTATATATGCCACAGGTTCGCCTTCTGAGCGCCTAAGGATATAGTCTTTGAATTTTGATATTTGCTCATACGTAGGTTTCAGACTTCCTCTAAAAAAAAGTTCTTGACGTTTAATATTTAAAACAAAACTTAAAACAACTTGAGCATCGGACTTAGATTCACAAATTCCTTTCGATTTTAAAAATCGTTCAGCTGTTTTTAATAGATTAAAAATACTTTTACCATAAAACATCTATTTTTAAACTATTTTCTTTTCAATGTCAATTTCAATTAGCTTATTAAAAAGTTCAGTCAAATCTCCGTCCATAATCTCAGTAATATTATACATGCTACATCCTATTCTATGATCAGTAATTCTATTTTGTTTGAAATTATATGTTCTTATTTTTTCTGATCTATCTCCTGACCCAATTTGTTCTTTTCTTTTATTTGAAAGCTTTTTTTCGTGATCTAAGACTTTTTGCTCATAAAGTCTTGCCATTAAAATCTTAAATGCTTTAGACCTATTTTTTATTTGACTTCGCTCATCTTGGCATGAAACAACAAGTCCAGTAGGTAAATGAGTAATTCTTATTGCTGAATCTGTTTTATTAACATGCTGGCCACCAGCACCTGAAGCCCTATAGGTATCAATCCGAACATCTTCTACTTTTATTTTAATATCAATTTCTTCCGCTTCTGGAAGAACAGCTACTGTCACTGTAGATGTGTGTATCCTACCTGATGCTTCTGTTTCAGGGACTCTCTGAACCCTATGAACCCCTCTTTCAAACTTGAAGTAGCGCCATACTTTGGACCCACTTATTTCAAATATAACTTCTTTATAACCTCCAAGTTCAGTGGAACTTGAACTTAAAACTTCATACTTCCATCTTTTCCTTTCAACAAATCTTATATACATTCTATATAAATTACCCACAAACAAAGCAGCTTCATCTCCACCTGAGCCTGCACGTATTTCCATAATAATATTTTTATCTTCTTCAGGATCGTGAGGTATAAGCAATACTTTTAGAGCATACTCTAACTTACCCTGTCTTTTAATAAGATCGCCATATTCCGAATAGGCCATTTCTCTTATTTCATCATCTTCCGATTTTTTCAACATTTTAATATCTTTTAGGTCACTCAGAAGTTTTAAATATTGGTCATGCTTTTCAGCAAGTGTACTAAGATAAAAATACTGGTCAGTAAGTTTTCTGTACTCATTTTTACTTAAAACAGCAACCGAATCGCCAAGTTTTTTATTAATCTCTTCAAACTCACTATTCAAAGCTTTCAATTTTTTTAAGAACATTGTAATTACCTAGATGTTACAAAAAATACGACAAAAATTTCTAAAGCTACTTATTTTTAACATTTTTATCTTTTTTATAAACAGGTTTTATTTTTTTATGTAAAGTAGCAAATATTTTCCCGGAAATTTTCTTTTGTGTTAGATTTTTTTCCTTAGTCTTATTTCTCAACACAGTTTTACCATCAGTTTTTGCAAAACGTTTTTTAAATCTTTCGACTCTTCCAGCTGTATCTATAAGTTTTTGTCTCCCCGTAAAAAACGGATGACAGTTTGAGCATATTTCTAGTTTTATTGAAGGTTTTGTTGACCGCGTTTTAAAAGTATAACCGCAGGCACACGAAA